>NZ_JBFUKF010000220.1:0-8496 GCF_056400985.1 Mucilaginibacter sp. P4_G9
CAGCAAAACCACGAATTAAATCCAAACGAAAAACATATCGTATTGATTGCCGCCTTTACTGCAACGGGTAACCTGCCGCAATTGAAAAATGCCCTGAATGCAGGCCTTGATGGAGGGTTGACCATCAACCAGATCAGAGAAGAACTGGTGCAGTTATATGCCTATTGCGGTTTCCCGCGTAGCCTTAACGGCATCATCACTTTGATGTCCGTGCTGGAGGAACGGAAATCAAAGGGTATACAGGATGCCGAAGGACAGGCCCCAACTGCTGTAACAGGCAATAATGAAAGCAAATATGAGGTGGGACGGAAAACGCTGGAAACTTTAACCGGTAAGCCGCAGAACGGCCCGCTCACGGGTGCTAATGCTTTTGCGCCAGGCATTGATGCTTTTTTGAAAGAGCACTTGTTTGCCGACATCTTCGGGCGGGGTGTATTGACTTATCCCGAGCGTGAACTGGCAACGATTACAGTACTTGCGAGCCTGCCCGGACTGGAAGCACAGTTACAAGCACACCTGGGCATGGGAATGAATGTCGGGCTTACAGAAGGGCAACTGGAACAAGCTTTTGCCTTACTGGAAAGTGGCATCGGGAAACAGCAGGCAGATGCTGCCCGTACAGTATTGGATAAGCTCAAGGTCATTAAATAAAGATCTATGAAAATCAGCAATCATTTTTACAGAGCGACAGTGCGGGCATCATTGAGGATACTTGGCTGTTGCGGAATGTTACTCGTTTCTATTTTACATGCCAAAGCACAAACAGATATGCGCATGATCCGTATAGCCAAAATTGAAGTTGATTTGACACAACTCAAGGAATATAATGCAGCACTGAAAGAACAGATGCAAACCGCTGTCCGGCTGGAACCTGGCGTATTGACCTATTACGCGGTCGCCGATAAAAAAGACCCTTCGCGGATAACTATCCTGGAGATCTACGCCGACAGCGCCGCCTATCTAAAACATATTGCTACACCTCATTTTAAAAAGTACAAGACTACCGTAGAGCATATGGTAAAGAAACTGGAACTGGTAGACGTTAACCTCGTCGGGAGTGCGAAGCAGCCCGGGTTATAGAACGTGACGGGAACCTTAAGTTGTATGCAGAGGGATTTCATCCGAAGGATGCAATTAAGGCAAAAATATTAACTATAGAAATTGAATATGACAAACGTATTAATACTTGGAGCCGGCGGACAAGTTGCCCGGCATGTAATCGACAGGTTATCACAAAACAATTCCATTCATCTTACTTTGTATCTGCGTAATGCCTCACACCTGCAACATTTGGAGGGCGAACACATTAAGCTGATCGAAGGCGATATACTGGACGGCGAAAAACTTAAAAATGCTATGCAGGGACAGGATCTGGTCTATGTTAATATAAACGGTCAGGAAGATGTGATCGCCGAACAGACGGTAAAAGCCATGCAAACCGCAGGCGTGAAGCGGCTGGTGTTCATTGCAGCCATCGGCATTTATGATGAAGTTCCTGACGCTTTCGGCCAGTGGAACAAACAGATGATCGGACCTATCCTGGAACGCTATAAGAAAGCTGCAAGCGTCATTGAGGCGTCTGGCCTGGTTTATACGATTCTTCGTCCGACCTGGTATACAAACAATGATGAAGTTGATTATAAAATCACCCAAAAAGGCCAGCCGGTTACCGGAACCGAAATAYCCCGAAAAAGTGTTGCTGACCTGGTGGTAAAACTTATAGAAGATCCTAAACTTCATGTTAATGAAAGTCTCGGTATGGAAAAAGCCGGAACCGAAGCTAATAAACCTGGTTTTATGAATTAATGAAATAAATGCGACACAAACGACAAGTAACTTTAAGGTAATAGGTTAAAATCCAACTTAGCGCTGTGTGTATGTAATCCTAACAGGGACTGCGAAATAGCTCGGAAAGTCCAGGGGCATTGAAAAAAACTTTAGAATTAACAGAGGCTGTATCAAAATAAATTGATCAGCCTCTGTTTATTATTCGGATACCTGTTTTTAGGTGTTTTAATTAGTTTCTTCTTATGGGTTCATTCTTTTAAACATGCCCTGTAGCTCAACCGGTGTTGCTTTTGAGAGCATTTCGCTATATCCAAAAGTCAATTGATCTTTGCCTTCTTCCAGTTGTTGAAATACTGCATTAATAAAATCACTTACAGAAGGGTGCTCGCTGTGCAGCCCTTTACCGCCCAGGTCAGTGTTGAGGGCGGGCGGGATCAATTCTATGACCTCTATATTTTTTGATTTTAGCAGGTGTCTTAGCGATAGGGTGAACGAATGAAAAAAAGATTTTGTGGCACAATAAACGGGCACCTTCGTAAGCGGCGAAAATGCCAACGCAGAAGTTACATTAATGATGGTGTCCAGTGACTTGAGTCCGGTGAATAGTGATGTCAAGTGTAATGGAGCTAAAACATTTGTTTCAATTTCATTTTTTGCTTTATCATAAAAGCGCTCATCAGAAATATCCATCCAGTTTTGAATACCTGCATTGTTTACCAATACATTCAAATCCCTGTGATGTTCAGCGGTCCATTGATAAAGCTCCGTCCGCCCGGATTCCTCCGATAAGTCGCAAACCTTTGTTATTACTGCCGGAAATTTGTCAGACACTTCTTGCAGCGCTTCTTTCCTTCTGCCACAAATAATAACCTGGTTATTTTCCTGGATAAATCTTTCGGTCAATCCCAGACCGATGCCAGTGGCTCCGCCGGTGATCAATATTTTGTTATTCGATAATTTCATTGTTTTCTTGTTAATGTTTAACGTTCCAAGGGACTCTTATATTCCTTAAATTAGTTTTCTTCGCCGCTGCAAATGATTGCTCGTTTTCAAGAACAAAGTTCCTGATACTTTCGCTCAAGAATGTTATATGGATTCCTGTTTTGCTTACCATTATTCCGATCAGGGAACAAACTATAAACCCAACAATTTTTCCGCATTCTTATAACCGATTTTTTCTTTGGCCTCTTGTGAAATAGGCGCAGTTTCAAGAAATTGCCTGGTGTGTTTATCTATTAAATAAGGATAATCACCCGAATAAATAATTTTGTCGGCCCCCAGTTCGTCAATCACATATTTAAGTTGAGCCTCAGAAAAAAGCCCGCTTGGTGTGATATAGATATTGCTTTTATAATAATCGGAGATTTTAAGATCTAATGTTAAAGTCTTGCTTAATTGATCGTCTAAGCGATTCAGGAAAAAAGGAACCAGTTCGCCCCAATGTCCTGAAATTAGTTTCAGGTCGGGCAGTTTGTCAAAAATACCCGAAGCAATTAACCGGACAATTGCGATTCCTGAATCTAAATGCCAACCATATCCCGCCGATGCAAACATAGCCCCTGCAACAGCTTGCCAATTACTACTCTGGTAATAGTGCGCTGCAATATTTGGGGGGATGAAACCAGGGTGCATATACACAGGTACGTTTAATTCCTGGGCTTTAGAAAAAACGGGGAAAAATTCAGGTTCATCAAAAAAGCGACCATTGAAAGTTCCTGAAAGCATTGCGCCTTTAAAACCTAATTCTTTCACAGTCCGGTTCAACTCTTCGCCGGCCGCAGTTGGATCAGCAACAGGCAAAGTGGCAAAGCCGGCAAATCTTGTTGGGTGCAGTTTTATTAAGTTAGCTAATTCATTATTGGCTTCCTGGCAAAGTTCAATGGCTAATGTTTCATCTGTTATATTTTGAGGGCTTCCGGCACCATATGAGAGCACTTGCATATCAACACCGCTCTCATTCATGAATTTTATCCGTCGCTCCCCAACATCTTCCATATCATCGCTGGTTGGCCCAATTTTCATTAACTCCTTCTGCACCGCATCGTTGGGTGCTATCCCACCATTTTCTTTGGCGTTGAATGCCGCTACTTTCTGTGAGATGGTTTTCAGGATAAAATGCTCCTCAATGGTAATTATCTTTTTTAATGGCTTCATATCTATAATAGTGATATTTTGAACCTGGCTCATCATGATGGAACCGCTGTTCTTTTATAAAAGAGCCCGGGATTTTACTCCCAAAGCTCTTTTGTAGGGGTTAACTATAAAGTCATTTACCTGCACCGTCGTATACCTCTTTGACAACTTCTGACGCGGAAACAAGTTTTGGCCAGCCTGCGTAAAATGCCAGTTGAGACAAAGCTTCACCCATTTCCTGCCTGGTAATGCCGTGCTCAACAGCCCTGCCCATGTACATTCCCAGAAATTGGATATCCCCGGCTGCGATCATTGCGCATACTGTTGCCAGGCTTCTGCTTCTTGATGATAATCCCGTACGCAGCCAAACTTCGCCATACAATAATTCATTGGTGTACTTAGCAAAACCTTCTGCTATTGGGGCGATGTTTTGCTGAATGAAAGCCACCCTATTTTCGTCGCCCGGTAAAGCTTCATTTTTATCAAGCGTCAGTGGGTCGATTGAAGGTAACTCTGCCTGTGATATTCCATAGTTTGCAAATACATCTTTTGCAACAGCCACAGCCGACATGGCATTGGGCACTCCTGAATAGAAAGCAAGGTGAGTAATAATCTCTGAAAGCTCGCCCGGTGTAATACCGTTGTTCAGCGATTTAATAAAGTAATGGGGCATTGCATTGCTTTGGTTTTTTGCTATCAGGCTTGATAGAGTAACTATGCAACGGTCATGCTTTGACAAACCCGGACGCTCCCAAACTTCGCCGACTAATTTTTCAGCAATATACTTGCCTAATGAAGGAGAAACACTACCTACGTCAGCACTTGAAAATGCAGGTTTCGGCGCTGTTGCACTGGTACTGTTAATTTTGAGTGCTTTTACAATGGCTTCACCTACACTTGCGGCAGATTGCGGATTTTGGCCCGTAATCAACCTGCCATCAATAGCGATGTTATTGTTCCAGTTGGGAGCGTGCTTGTAAACAGCGCCGTGTTTAATTAAAGCATCCTGCAGCAGGAACGGGACTACATTGGTTGATTGCACTTCTTCCTCTTCACCATTAGTAAAGCCTGCGACATTTTTGTCTGCGATCAGATATGAGCCATCACTTAGTTTTACATTTACCAAAGCTGCGGGGCCGTGGCAAACCGCAGAAACAATTTTCCCGGACTCATAAAATTCCGGTACTAACTTTAAAATTGCGGGGCTATCAGCGAAATCCCACATGGTTCCGTGACCACCTGCAAAAAATATGGCGTCATAGTCTGAAGCTTTTGCATCATCTAATTTCATGGTATTGGCGATAGCTTTACGAAAATCAGCATCTGCCCAATATTTGGCATTAACGGGATCATTGAAATCCTCTAAACCATCTAATGGGGCTTCGTCTCCTTTTATAGATGCAATATCAACTACAACACCGCTTGCTTCCAATTTTTCCAATGGATGTGTAACTTCGCTCAGGTTAAATCCTGTTGGGATACCTGTAGCTCCTTTTACATTGCAGCTTGTTACTACGAACAAGACTTTTTTTGAACCGCTTTCTTTGTTCATTTCGTTTTTCTTAAGGGGATTTATTTAGATAATTATAGTGCCTGAAAAAAATCAACCAGCTTTGGTACAATCTGATTTACATATTCAGGTATGTCGTAAAGGGCAATGTGAGTTGCACCTTCTACAATGAATAATTCTTTTTTGCCTTTTGCCAGGCTGTAGGCCTGTTCGCTGAACAATCTGGTATCAGCTTTACTACCGGCAATTAAAAGAATGGGTTGCGTAAGCAACGTGCTTATTTGGTCAAAGGCCGAGAAGGCTATCATTCTGTCGGTACCGGTAAATAAATATTTATTCACGGAATTTGGATGTTGTCCTCTTGGCGTTTTATAATAGTCATGACCTTCTCTCCATAGATCGGGCGTATTTTCATTGATCTCTTCTTTGGTTTCAGGTACCCAGTGCACGTAAAGGAGTTCTCCGCCATTTGCCTCTACAGTGCGCTGTTGCCCTACTTTTTTTAGCATATCCAGCAAAACAGAAGCGGGTGTTTCGTTTCCAAGAAAGTTTCTGAAGCCTTCACCCATAGGTGCTGCACTAATCGTTGCTATTGTTTTAAAGCGATGCTCTGTTTGTGCCACGCTGATGGCATAACCGCCACCTGCACAACTCCCGAACACTCCCATGCTGTCGGTATCAATGTAAGGAAGCGTTGATAAATAATCGGCACCGGCACGGGCGTCTTCCACTCTGGCAGTCGGCTCTTCCAGGTACCGGGGCTCACCCTCGCTTGCTCCCTGGTACGAAGCATCAAACGTTAATACTACAAATCCATGTTCTGCCAGCCGTGAAGCATACATCCCGATTGTCTGTTCTTTAACACCGCCGGCAGGGTGGATACATACAATAGCGGGATATTTTTTTGTTTCAATAAAATCCTCCGGCAGATGTATTTCGGCTGCCATCTTCAGGTCTTTGTTTTTAAAACTTGTTGCTTTTTTCATTTTGGTAAATTGAATGCTTCGTTTTTTAAGGATGTAAATGAACTGTGAATGATGCCATCGGTGGGGCAAATTCGGGGTGAGCCTGTCTTTAGCGCCCTGTACAATTATATCATTGATTTTTCCCAGGCACCCTGGGTATCAACTCCCGCCTTTGCTGCCAGTGACTCTATCTTTTCTATTTCCTGAATAGTTAAAATAATTTTAGTGGCATTTAAAGCGTCTTCAATTTGTGAAGTTTTAGTTATGCCGATAATGGGCAAGGTGTTTTTAGCAATAGCCCACGCAATGGCAACCTGGGCAACGGAAGCATTTTTGCTGCTGCCGATTTCTTTCATTATATCGGTTAATTCTTCTACTTGCGGAAGTACTTTATTGTAGGTATTTGCCCTGGCACTACCTTCGGGAAGCGGGTTCCGGGTGTTATATTTGCCGGATAATGCACCTTGCTCCAGCACCATATAAGCAAAAAAAGTGATGTCATGTACTTTGCAATAGTCGATGATTCCGGCATCTTCGGACGAACGGTATAAAAGGCTGTAATGGTTTTGGACGGCAGAAATATTAAATCCTGCTTTTGCGAGGATACTGTTTGCCAGTTTAATTTCTTCCAGGTTATGGTTAGATACCCCAACGCTTTTTACTTTTCCGCTTTTAAGCAGCGGAATCAGTTCAGGATTCCATTTACTAACGTCGGTGGGGTTATGAATCCAATAAATGTCAATATAGTCCGTGCCCAAACGCTCCAAACTGCTATTCAGCATTTCCTCGACAGGATTGCTGGAAGAACCCGCCATTTGTGGAGTGAACTTGGTAGATAACAGGATCTCTTCGCGGGGATATTGCTTTACAAATTCACCTAAAATGGATTCGGATGAGCCCATGCCATAGGCCGCAGCAGTATCCCAAAGGTTAAAACCTGCTTTCATTGCTGTGTCAAACACCTGCTTTAAATCGACGGCGCTGAGGCTGTTCCCGAAAACCTGGTCGCCTCCTGCTAAGCCTGTTCCCCATGACCAGGTACCTAATGCTATTGATGGTAATTTTTTCATTTCTCTTTATTTTAAATGATTTTGCTGAACTATATCCAATGATTCAATAAATCATTGGACGGAGCGAAGTTCTTTATACTTTTGCATCAGATAGTTATACAGATTCCTGTTTCTCTTACCATTATTTCTGTTCAGGAGTATTTCTCTACGACTTTTTGCAATACGTTTGACCCAATAAAAAAGGCCTTATGACTTTGTTTCATAAGGCCTGTGCATGTTAAAAAACAATTGCTAAAACGGGCATTTTAAGATGGGATATTAAAAACGACTTTGCCTAAAGCCCCCTCTTTGATTATAGTTTTATAAGCTTCCTTATAATCTGACATGGGATAGGTCTTGCTAATATGGATATCAAAGCCTTTTAATGCATAATTTGCCAATCGATTTAAACTTTCCGTATCTGATTTCATTAAAAGAATTTCATATTTCTTTCCAGATACCATGTTATTTGAAAATGAATGCACAAAATTCCAAAGCGAAGGAGTTACGGTAAAATATGTTGATTCAGGCTTCATCAATTTTTTAGCCTGGCTGAAAGATAATTTTGCAGAGAGTTCAATGATAACATCAAACTTCTTCTTTAAATCCGTCACTTTTTCTTTGTTGTAATCAATCACATAATCACTACCCCATTTTTTTAACAAATGATGTCCTTTTGCGCTTGAAACAGCCGTTACAATCGCACCGTGGCTTTTAGCAATCTGTATAGCAAACATACCTACTCCGGCAGACGCACCATTTATCAAAATCTCCTTCCCTTTGATGTTATCAAGGTTTTTAGTAAGCATCTGTAAAGCTGACTGGCCGACCGTTGGTATTGCTGCAGCCTGTTCAAATGACAGATCCGCAGGCTTTTTAGCAATTTCTTTTTCATTCACCAGGATGTATTCTCCAAGTACTCCCTCTTTAAAAGGATTTGTTACGCCAAACACGTCATCCCCGGCTTTAAATTTTTGGATACCCATACCTGTGCTTTCTATTGTTCCGGAGAAGTCGCAGCCAACAGATTTTGGGAATTTCTTGCCCGACA
>NZ_JBFUKF010000221.1:0-8481 GCF_056400985.1 Mucilaginibacter sp. P4_G9
GGATACCAGACAATTCAGAAGTTTTAAAATCAGAGTCAAACTGATCTTTGCAATAATTGGCTATTGATGATATTGAACGCTGGATATCAAAGAAATCGGTACTTAACAATTGGTTCAATATTTTAGTTGCTCCCGGCTTTTTGYGACCAGGCATTGTAGGGTTTTCATCGTCTGAGCGTATTTTACGGCCTTTTTTGCTAAAAATCTCAGACCCGTCGGCGTCTGCTTTTTCCGACTCAATCATAACATCCAGTAGCCTGTCGATAATTCTTACCTGTACGGCTTCTGATTGAAATGAGTTAACAACTTCTGCTACCTCAACAAGTTGTTTTTTTAATTTCTCGATATGTTTGCTCATGATGAATTAGATTTAATACGAATGAGGATAGTACAAATCTAAGGGGAATAATAATTAAAAATATAGCCTATTTTGGTAAAAAAATAGGCTATATTATTAATTAAGCCCTGTTAAGGCTATTGATGTCATTAAAACATATATTAAATATTAAGTTTTTTTTCTGTGGATTGCTGATAGACAGGGTAGTATTACAGCTATTTATAGTGTTTTAGATATTTTCTCCAGCATTTCTAAACCAGTATCTATATGATTTTTTTCAATAATAAGGGCGGGCCTGAAACGGATGCTCTTTTCACCACAGCCTAAGTACATAATATTATTAGCTAATCCCTTATTAATGAAGCTATCGCGCTTGCTTTGATCAGGGAAATCAAAGGCCGTAAGTAAGCCTTTTCCCCGCACATTGCTTATAACCGGAAGTCTGTATGCAATATCGCTTAATTGGTTTTGCAGGTAATTGCCCATTTGAGCCGCATTGTCGCAAAGGTTATCTTCTTCTATTATTTCCATGATCTTTGATGAACGAACCATATCAACCAAACTGCCACCCCAGGTGGAGTTAATACGTGACGAAATGTGAAAAACATTGTTCTCTACCTCATCAACCCGGTTACTGCAAAGTATGCCGCAAACCTGCATTTTTTTCCCAAAGGCTAAAATATCTGGTCTTGCTTTTTCGCCAAAATGTTCATGGCACCAGAATTTACCTGTAAGACCTACCCCAGTTTGTACTTCATCATATATCAGCATGGCTTCATACTCATCGGCAAGTTCCCGTAGTTTCTCTAAAAACTCTTTACGTACGTGGTTATCGCCCCCTTCAGATTGTACAGGCTCTATTATAATGGCACAAACATCATCCTTGTTATCTTCAAAAGCTTTCCTGATCTGCGCTACGGAAAGTTGTTCCCGTTGTAGCAGGTCTTCATGATTACCATCACTGTAAGGAAAATTCATGTAGGGTACAGATACGCGGGGCCAGTCGAACTTAGCAAACCACTTAGTTTTATTGGGAACGGTGTTGGTTAAACTTAATGTATAACCCGAACGGCCGTGAAAAGCATGCTCAAAGTGGATCACTTTAAAACCCCGCTCTTTGGTATAGCCTTTGGCAAAGTTTTTTTGAACCTTCCAGTCCATGGCGGTTTTAAGTGCGTTTTCAATAGCTAATGAACCACCGGCTATAAAAAAGGCATGTGGCAAATAATCGGGAATACCCACCCGCGAAAAAGTTTCAAGAAATTGTGCGTATTGTGTAGTATAAATATCCGAGTTTGAGGGATTAGTTAAAGCAGCCAGCATCAGGTTTTTTTTAAATTCCTCATCGTTCAGCATTTTTGGGTGATTATATCCTAAAGGTACCGAAGCAAAGCAGGTAAAAAAGTCGAGCAGGGTGCGGTCGTTCTTCGAATCATAAATATAAACACCCTTACTTTTTTCCATGTCAAAAGTGAGATCGAAGCCATCGGCAAGTACATGCTTCCGTAACGAAGCCTGTACGTTTTGTGGTGAAATAAGTAAGTTGTACATATATTTTTGATTTACACAAATTTACTAAAAAGCCCCAAAAAACAAAATTTAGGCGGTTTTTGAACCGATTGGCAAAAAAGTAACTTTAAATTGTTTAAAGTTACTTTTTGTACCAAAGCCAAAATTGGTACACCAAATTTTAAGATGGAATCTTTGGAATTATATCAAAAAAGTTTCTAGGAAAGATTGCAGGCTGTGTATTTGGCGTAGATAATTCCTGGTCGGCGCTAAAGCTTTTTCCTGAAATCTTTTATGAAATAGTCCTGGTTTGTATTTGGCTTAAGCTCAGGTATTACGGAAGCCATCGGTTGCTTGTGGTGCCCCCAGTACGAGACCATGTTTAATTTATAATTGAAGTGTTTAGGATGACGAAGAAATAAAATTCAAAACCCGCCACATGTGTAACAGTAGCAGGTCATCAAATTACCATATTGTTCAATAATCACATTAAGTTAAACCGGCCATATTATTTTGGTACCTGTACTGAACTGTCATTAATTACAAATGGGTGGTTTTGCAGCATGCGATAAATTTCGGCCCCTGCCAGTAAAACAGGACCGTAACCATGTGCGGCATAGTTATTTACCGGCCGGTAGTAATAAAAAGCAGGATCGAAACCCATACCTGTACCCACGCAGGTACCTTCTACCTGGCCCTTATCATTTACCTTTGTACTTACCGCATTCCAGGCAAGGAGAGCCGCCGGTCCATAAGCTTTGGCATCCAGCCATCCCTTGTTAATAGCTCTTGCAAAGCAATAGGCGTAAATTGCTGTTGCCGAAGTTTCGAGGTACGAATCATTGCGGTCAAGCAACTGGTGCCAGAAACCTGTTGCATCCTGGCGTTGTGCAAGGCCGGCAGCATGTTTGTTTAACATTGCTATCAACGCGGCTCTTCCCGGATGGCCCTGTGGCAGCGCATCAAGCAATTCAATACTTGTTAAAATAGCCCAGCCATTTGCCCTGGCCCAATGAAACTGCGGATGTGGATCCATATCCTGAACCCAACCGTGCATATACAATCCGCGTTCGGGGTTAAACATTCGTTTGCTGAACAATTGGTATTGCTTTACTGCTTCATCAAAATACTTGCCGTCGCCGGTAAGCGCGCCCATTTGTACAAGTGCCGGAAGGCTCATATACATATCATCGAGCCATAAGGTATTTGGGTGAGGGCGGTTACGTGCCAGCGTACCATCGGCCAGGCGAAATTGCTTTGTCAGGATATAACTGATATAGTTATCAATTATCGGTCGCAGATCCGGCTTTACGGCCCCTGTTCTTACGGATTTAATCATGGCCGCAGCCATTGACCCCGCATCGTCGAGTGCCTCGGGGGTAATTACAGACTTTACAGGTGTTGTTGCCTGTGGCGAGGTTTTGAGGTAATTTTTAAAGCCGGCAACTGCGTTACCAATATAACTGAGCCGGTTTAGCGTATAATCTGTAAATTTTTTATCCCCGGTTGCAGTTCCTGCCTCCAGCATACCTGTATAGGTTACGCCCCATTCATAGCTTATTAGTCTGAAATCGCCGGCTGCAAAAACACTATTAGAGTTTACGTTGTCGAAATTATTGATTGCCTGCCTGCTTGATTTGTCAATTAGCTGATAAGGTGTAACCTCATTCAAATAATGGTATACCTTATCCAGAACAGCTTTAACATCGGCTTGTTTAGTTTCCCCATAAGGGGTTATATAAGCCGGTTTAAGCAAATGTAGTGGTGTAGTTGCATCATTGTTTTTTGAAGAAATATTTTGGCTGTAGGATGCATGTGGGATAGTTTGTAATAACAGCATAACAATACAGCAATTTAAAGCAAGCCGCAAAGGCCTGCAACTGCCTGGTATAGCGTCAGATCGGAGCATTAAATCGGTAATTAATGGCATGGTTGATATATCGGTTATAAAGTTATGGTATCAGATGTTCTTCAAGGCAACATTAAGTCAAAATTCAAAAGCTTTTCTGGTGTGATAGTAAGAAAACCACAACACCTCAAACAGCATGTTCCTGTCTGAGGTGTTTTTAGGTGGTTAGTGCTTACCACCCCGGGTTTTGGTAGCCACTTTTTTGGCTGGGCGACATGGGTTGGCCATTTACGGTTGTGGCATCAATCTGTATCTGAGGTATAGGTCTTAACTTATCCCTGGGCGCTATGCTTGTAGCATCCTTGTTAAATAGTTTTGTTCTGTCATATAATGTTTCCGTACGCGCCAGATCCTCCCACCTGTAAAACTCACCGCATAGTTCACGGGTACGCTCATTTAGCATAAAATGGATAAAGCGATCAGGTGCACCAACTGCGGTAGGCGGATAATTTTCACTTGCCGCGTTAGTTGTAAATAAATCGGTAGTAGCCATCAATTGCGGATACGTATCGGATACGTCGCCGGGTGTGCCGCCGTCAAACATATAAGTTTGCGGATTTCTGAATTCGCCGGAATGATAGGCAGCTCTTTGCCGTATCTTATTAACATAATTTAGCGCGGTGGTATAGTCACCCTTTCGCCCATAGGCTTCGGCAGCAATCAGGTAAGTTTCGGCTAAGCGGGCAACTATACCGTTACGTATTCCTCTTTCTTCATTATAATCACTCGTTACACGTACCGGATCAAGCATTTTTACCAAAGTAAGGTACTTGTTGTTGTTAAAGCCCTGCTGTATAGCCCCGCCAGGCGTAGTAGTATAATACCGGGCATAAACGGTATACCTATATTTAGTCAATTGTGTTGTAGTTAATGGATTGCTTTTGGTGTTTACAATAAATAACGCGGCGGTATCACCAATACCAAATTTGTAAGCACCCGCCAATGATGGGTTGGGTGCATCAGCAGCTRTAAATTTAGGTGTCCCGGCGTTGGTGTTAGAGTAAAACACCGTACGGAAGCTTTTATAAAAACGGGAATCGTTTTTTCGGTCAAACAGATCTATAGTATAATCTGAAGGGCCTAAACGGCGAAAAGGCCTGCCGTTAAAATTATCGGCATTCCGGGCCATACCGGGGATGCCAACATCATACTGGCAAATGTAATACTCATGTGTACGGTTACCGCTGCTGCCATTTAATGTAAGGTCTTTGATGAACTGAGCCGCAAAAATGATCTCTTTACTGGCTTGTGCTGTCTGGAACCTGCTGATGTCGCCGGAGGGCGCAGACCCATTTTGACCAACAGCCGGTGTAACTACTTTTGGATAGCCTGCAGGATAAACACCGTTCCAGATATTCATATAATCGTTCTCAAGGGCGTAGTATGGACTGTTAATTACCTGTGTGGCGTAATAGGCCGCGCTATCCATATCCGTTGGCTTTTGACCCCGGGCATCGGTAACCGCGCTGCCGCGGGTTAAGTACACCTTGGCAAGGAAATGTTGCGCTGCACCCTGGGTAGCCCTACCCTGATCTGTTGTGGTTGGAGTAAGATTATCTGCCGCATAGCGAAGATCATTAATAATTTGTTTATACACATCAGCTGCAGAAGCGCGCGTAAAATCAGTTTGCTTACCTGTAATTGGCTGCAATACTAAGGGCACGCCGGCAAACTGCTGTACCAGCTGAAAATAATAATACCCTCTCAGAAACCTTAACTCGGCCATGCGCTGGGTAACCTGTGCCGGCGTACTCAATGTTTTTGATGTTGTGCTTTTGAAAAGCGGTAGTTGCTGGATCCCCAGGTTACAACGCCCGATGCCCTGGTAATTATTCACCCATAAACCATTTAGTAAACCTTCGGCAGGGTTAAGGCTTGCGGCATAACTATTATAGTATTCATAGTTAAACTGATCGCCCTCTATAAACTCATCTGTACCAAAATTATATAAAGCATAAGCCTGCTCACCTTCAAATTTATTACGAAGTGGGGTATAAGCCGATCGTACCAGGTCCTGCAACCCCTGGTCGGTATTATAATACTCCTGTGTAAGGGTACTTACCAAATCTTCTTTAAGGTACTTCTTACACGATGTGATGCCAAAACTCATCACGAGTACAATAACCGGAATGATATATTTTTTCATTTTATTATCTTTTAATTATAACCAATTGTTTATAAGCCCGCTTTTATCCCGAATACTAAACTTCTGTAACTGTATGATGTAGGACCGGGGTTATTGGTACTGCTTGAAGGATATGAGCTTGAATACGGCATTGTTTCAGGATCGTAGGTTTTATATTTACTAAATAAGAAGGGATTAACCGCATTAACAGAAAATGATAAACTCCGCATCTTTATTTTATTAAGTATAGAAGCCGGCAGCTGGTACGAAAGCAAAATACTCCGTACCCGTACAAATGATCCGTCTCTGAAACCATTGGCCTGCCAATAAAGGGGTATATCACTGGTGAGATTAGGCTGAGGATAATCGTTAGAGGGGTTGGTTGGTGTCCAGTAATTTAACTGTATTGACTGATAGCGACCAACAAGCGAAGGGCGTGGATCGCGCACCAATCCGCCATGGCTGATATACACAAAGGCCGATAATTCAAAACCTTTATAACTAATTGTATTATTAATACTACCGGTCCACTGCGGGTTCGGCGAACCCAGCAGCATTTTATCGGCTTCGGTAATGGTAGTGTCACCATTCATATCCTGTACGCGAATCCTGCCGGGTTGCAATGCGGTATTGGCCTTGTTCCCGGCTTTTTTCCAGTAATAGTCATATAAAATACCACCTGGCTGCGCATCGCTGTTCTGGAATATGCCCTGCCTTTTATAATCGTAGTATGACCTGATGGGGGCACCTAAGAACCACTGGCTCGAAATGTTATTATTACCTGAACCATCCAGCGATGTAATAGCCTCTTTATTCTTAGAGAATACAAAGTCGGTTGTCCATTTAAAACCACCATGGTTAATATTGACAGTAGAAAGGGCCACCTCAATACCACGGTTTCTTACTTTGCCCAGATTAACAGTTATGTTGCTATAACCCGATGCGTCAGGTAATTTCTGCGGTTGAATTTCATTTGAATTAGATTCATAAACATCAATTGAACCCGAAATCCGGCCTTTAAATAAACCGTAATCCAGGCCTATATTTTTGGTTACGGTTTTTTCCCAGGTTAAATCGGGGAGCGGTAAACCATTGGGTGCGTAACCCTGGGCGGGGCTGACACCAAAATTATAGTAGGATAAATTTAAAGTACCATTGGTTAAATATGGCCGGATGCCTGAGTTACCTACCGAACCTATACCACCACGTAACTTTAGCTGATCAACAAAGCTCACTGCTCTCATGAAATTTTCCTGGTCGATACGCCAGGCTACAGAACCTGATGGGAAAGCTTTACCCTTATGTTGTTCGGACAGTACAGAAGATCCGTCATACCTTTCTGCTAAAGTTAAAATGTACTTACCGTTATATGCATAAATTATCCTTCCTAAAAATGATGCTAACTGATACTGCGAATAGCCTCCTTTATAGGTTACCACCCCGGTGGCATTGTTTTGTAAGGAATACCATTTTTGTGATTCATAGTTAAGGCCGGCGGCCGAAGCATTGGTGGAGTCTCTCCGGTCTTTCACCGATTCCTGTACCGCGGTTATACTGATGTCATGTTTTTTTGCAACAGTAGTACTGTATGACAATTGGTTTTGCAGTGTCCAGGTTAGGTTTGAACTTGTGTTAAAAGAGGCGTTTGCCGCGCCGCCAGCCCTCGACGAGGAAATGGAACCATTGAATGTGCCGTTTCTTACACTCGTTACATCGGCACCAAAAGTGCTTTTCAATGTTAATCCCTTAAAAATATTAGCTTGTACGTATACGTTGGCCAACAAATGGCTTATGCGATTTTCATTAATGATATTGGTAACATCATTAAGAGGATTAATAATGTTACTATCATTACCCGGAAACAGTACAAAATTGCCGTTGCTGTCATAAGGTTCGGCCAAAGGTAATTGCCCCGAGGCCGCACTATATATATCAGAACCTGTATTTTGTATAGCATTGGCGTAAGTGATATTACTGCCTGCAGAAAAATAGCTTACGGGTCTGAAACTTGCACTATTTGATATACTATATCTTGTATAATCCTGCCCGGGTATAATCCCCTTCTGTTTTAAGTACCCCAATGAAAAAGCATTGCTGAATTTTTCTGAACCACCTGATATGGAAAAGTTGTGGTTTTGTGTTGAACCTGTTCTTAATGCCTTTTTCTGCCAGTCATAGGTAGATACTTTGGAAGCATCATAAATAGCTACATTATCCAGTATAGGATAACCTAAACTGGAAAGCAAGGCCTTTTCGGCATCTGTAGTGGGCCTTGTAGCTACATCAAATACGCCGTTTGCTGGATCATATTTGGTAAAGGTATATCCGGCCAAAACCTTACCTAATACGTTAGGATCTGCACCAAAAAGTTTATAATCTGATGCAGGATCCGGAAAATACCGCTGGCTGCTGCTTGTGGTACTTAATCCCGGATTATATGATTTTCCCCCTACATAAGCATCCCTTTTAAACTGCGCATAATCGGGGCCATTAAATACGTTTAACTTTCTTAATATATTATCAAAGGATGTGCTGCCACTATAATTAACGGTTACCTTACCTGCTTTTCCCTTTTTTGTAGTAATCTGTATAACCCCATTG
>NZ_JBFUKF010000222.1:0-8466 GCF_056400985.1 Mucilaginibacter sp. P4_G9
ATCAAGCACCCTGCGCTATTTGTATGCCATCCGCGATGTTTTAACCCGGAGTGACGACCAGTTAGACTTGTGGCAGGATCAACTGGCCGACATTAATACCAAACTGGTTCAAAACCAAACTGACCTTAATGCCATTTCGAAAGATAGTGTGTTAAAGATTTTGCCTTCTGACAGTTCATTGGCTACTACCTATCTCATCCAAAAAATAGCTATAGATAGCAAATACCACAGGCTGGATACTGTTAACAAAAAGTTGATGGTAAAAATAGGCCTCCTTCAAAATCGTGCATCCGCCGTTTATATCGGTGTGCTTGATTTGAAAGACCAGATAGACCTGAAGATCAGAAATTTCAGTATCCGCGCTTTATCTGCAGAATATAGCAATATATGGGAGATGAAGGCCGATGAGGGTACTGATTTTGGCGATGCTGTTTCAAAATCAGCCACCATGAACTCCAAATTGTTGAACTTTTTCATTGGTCGTGATATATTGATCCACCTGGCCGGATGTTTATTGTTAATCGGCTTTGGATTATGGGTTTATGCCAGCCGTAAGAAAATTCTAAAGATAAATGAAGCGCCCRACAATATATTTAGCCAGGCTAATTATGTAGTTAATTACCCCATTGTTTCTTCGGTAATTGTAACATTTACCTTATTACCTAATTTTTATGATCATCCACCGGTTGTAGTGTTAGAGGTATTTTTCCTGGTACTTATCAGCGGGATATTATACCTGGTGAATAAAGCCTGCCCTAAACCATTTTTTAATTATTTAATGCAGCTTTATGTGCTAACTATACTTTACTGTCTCAGTAATTTATTTGTACAGGTTGCTAATGCCGATAGAGTGGCAGTGCTTATCCTGGGTATAGCATCGGCATATATTAGTATCAGGTTTGTAAGTATTGTACGCAAAGCGCCAGGTGATTTTTTACCATATACAGGCCTGGTAATTAAGCTTTTTATATTGCTGCAGGCATGTTCATTTATCTGTAATGTATTTGGCCGCTTTAGCCTGGCTAAAATAATTGGTGTAACCGCCATACATAACCTGTGGCTTGTATTAAGCATGTATTTTGTAGTACAGATACTAATGGAAGCCTTGTTTTTACAATTGGAAGCCAGTAAAAACAATAACAGCATTAGCTCATTTATTGATTTTAAGCTGCTTAAAAACAGGTTCAAAAGCGTACTCACAGTATTAGCAAGTGCGCTTTGGCTGGTTATGCTTACCCAAAACTTAAGTATTGAAGATGCCGTTTTTGACCGCCTTGCCGCTTTCCTTACCGCAAACCGCAGCATTGGTGGCACCAATACGCAGTTTACCTTTCAAAGTGTCATTATATTTTGCGTGGTGATATGGCTATCAACCCTTACTTCAAAAATCATCAGCTATTTTTACGATATATCTGCCAAACACCATAACGATATGGATGTGCTGAAAAAGAAAAACCGCACCTCTACCCTGCTCATCCGTATCGGGGTTATAGCGGTTGGTTTTTTCCTGGCAGTTGCAGCTTCTGGCGTTCCGCTGGATAAGATCACCATTATTGTAAGCGCCTTTGGAATAGGTATTGGTTTTGGTTTGCAGAATATTGTAAATAACCTGGTTTCGGGATTGATACTGGCCTTTGAAAAACCTATCCAGGTCGGCGATATTATTGAGGTAGATAACCGCTCGGGTACTATTATGGATATCGGTATCCGCGCCAGCAAAATTGCTACCGGCGACGGCGCAGAGGTAATAATTCCTAATGGCGACCTGATATCGCACCATGTAATTAACTGGACCCTAAGCAATAACAACCGCCGTGTTGAACTGATTGTAGGTGTGGCTTATGGCTCAAATATCGAAAAGGTAAAAGGTTTGCTTACGGATTTATTGAACAACCACGAAGACATCATGGCCGAACCTGCTCCCTCCGTATTTTTACATAGTTTGAGCGAAAGCTCTGTTGATTTTAGGTTGTTTTTCTGGGCCGATGATATAAATACTTGGCTTGGACTTAAAAGCCGTGTATTGACTGACATTTACGATACTTTCAATAAAGAAGGGATCGAGATTCCTTTCCCTCAACAGGATATGCATGTTAAATTTCCGCAGGAAATGCCTGCTTTGAATATTCCGGTAAATAAGAAAAGCAAAGCTAAAGCAGATAAAACAACTGAAGACCCAGGTGCCATTAATACTAAACCAGGTCGGCCTGCGGCAGATCAGTAAACCTGGTTTTCTTTTTAACAAAAAACTGCCATACAATACTGCCTTTGAAGGTTCCTTTTAAGTGAGTAGTGAATGATGAATCTGGTAAAATAACTTTTGACTTTTGACTTTTAGATTTTGACTTAAATAACCCTGCAAAAAAGCTTTGGTGTGCCCTGCTAACCGCCCAGGCATCTTTGCGCTTACCTTCTGTCAAAAATCGTAGCAAAGCCAACAGATCCATCCATATACGGATACTGATAAGCCAAAATGCTCTCCAGAAAGGCAGGTTATTTTTAATCAACAACAAATTGTTCCGGAAGTTGAGATAGGTTTTAAAGGGGTTTTCTGCATTCAATGTGCCCCCACCTACGTGATATACCGTTGATTGTGCACAATACATTACCTTGTAACCCATGTTTTTTAAGCGCCAGCATAGGTCTATTTCTTCCATGTGTGCAAAAAAAGATTCGTCAAATCCACCGGCAAGGTCCCAATATTTCTTTTTAATAAATAAGGACGCACCCGATGCCCAAAATATTTCGCCCGACTGCTCATATTGCCCATGATCCTTTTCTACTTCATTAAACAGTCGTCCGCGGCAAAATGGATAGCCATAAGCATCAATAAAACCACCGGCAGCGCCTGCGTGCTCAAAAGTATCTTTTTGCGCGTAAGCCAGTATTTTAGGCGCAGCAGCGGCAATTAGGTCATCACTTTCCATCAGGCTTACAACCGGCTCAATCCAGCCAGGTACTACTTCCACATCCGAGTTCAGCAGGATATAGTAATCGGCATCAACCTGGGCCAAAACCCTGTTATAACCACCTGTAAAGCCATAATTCGTATCATTCTGTATGATCCTGATGGATGGGTAATTATCGCGGACAAATGCCACAGAATCATCAGTAGAAGCGTTATCGCCCATTACAATTTCCAGCGCAGGCCAGGTTGAGGCCAAAACCGATGGAAGAAATTGCTTAAGATATTTAGCGCCGTTCCAGTTTAAAATAACTACGGCAACTTTGGGTTTATTTATCATGTATGTTTGTCCTCCGGCTTAAACTTCCACCTCCGGTGCGACCATAGCCAATATTGTGGTTCCCGCCTGATCATGCTTTCCAGGTATTGCACATGTGTGTCGGTAATTTCATGCTCGGCTGTCTGCTTCGCATTTTCTGTTAAGGGAATTAGCGTATAGGTATAATAGCCACGTTTAACGCGTTTCATGTCGTAAAAAACAACGGCCGCATCAATTGTTTTGGCTATTTTTTCGATGCCCAAAAATACGGCAGTAGGCTGGTTTAAAAAGCGGGTAAAGTAAGTCACCTCGTGCATAACGGGAGTTTGGTCGCCAACAAGTACACTTACGGTTAATTCCTTTCGGTATTCTACCATCTTGCGCATAGTTTGCTTCATGGCAACAGGCTGCCCCCCAAACCGGGATCTGATTTTGATAAAAAAGTCATTAAACGTAGCGTTCGACAGCGGTTTATAAACTATCATAAACCTTTTATCGGTTACGAAATTAAAGTTCAGCGCCGCCATTTCCCAATTGCAATAATGACCCGCCACTGCAATGATGCTTTTACCTTTGGCAAAATATTCATGCACCAGTTCGGCATTGGTAGCTACCACCCTTTTTTGGATCTGCTTTTCAGATACAGTGATCATTTTTACCGTCTCTACCATCAAATCGGCAAGGTAGCGGTAATATTTGTGTTCAATATCCTCACGCTCTTTTTCTGATTTTTCAGGGAAAGCATTAGCTAAATTTTGTTGCACCACCTGTCGGCGGTAATGTACTATGTAGTAGATAACAAMAAATAAAACATCAGATACGAGATATAAAAACCAGAAGGGCAATAATGATATGAGGTATAAAAATAATATCCCCAGTCTTAAAAACCCTTTTTTTATCATTATTTTAACCAATTTTGAACGCAAACATAAAATATATGATTGAAAAAGGTGCTGTATTACCTATGTTTTATCTTCCGCCGGTTGAATATTTTGTACAATTAAATACGTACAAGACTGATATACTGATAGAAAGAGAAGAGCATTTCCCCAAACAAACTTACCGCAACCGGGCTAATATTTATTCGCCCGAGGGTATCCTTACACTGGTGGTGCCGGTGGTAAAAGGGTCAAAAACCCATACAAAAATTAAAGATGTTAAAATAAGTTATGATTTCGAATGGCAGCGCCTGCATTGGCAAAGCCTGGGTGCCTGCTATCGCCGGTCGGCTTATTTTGAATATTATGAGGACGACCTGGCAGTTTTTTACGATAAAAGAAAGCAAATTCCATATTTGTTTGATTATAACGAACAGCTTTTACAACTGCTGCTTAAATTCATCAAAATAAAAACGGAAATAAAATATACCGATGAATACYATGCGGAGTATACGTCCGTTCCAGACTTCAGAGCATCTATCCACCCTAAAAAAGAAATTGAACTGCAACAAAAACCGTATTTTCAGGTTTTTGAAGACCGGCAAGGCTTCCTGCAAAATTTGAGTATTGTCGATTTAATTTTTAACCAGGGCCCGCAAGCCATAAATTATTTATAAATGAACAATATTATAAAAAGGGTTAAATATAACGCACGCCGCAATGCAGGAAACGTTGGCGACAGCCCGGGTATGATTCGCGTACCGGATGGTGCCCTTAAGCCGCATATAGCCATGTTTAGCTATAACAAAGATGAACTGATAACATCCGAAGGCAAAGATATTAAGGTGATACTATCGCAGCTTAAAAAGTGCGATAACCATACCCACTGGATAAAAGTAAATGGCCTTGGCGATGCAAAACTGATAGAGCAGATAGGCGTTCATCTTAATATAAACCCATTAGTACTGGAAGATATTGCCAATATCCACCAGCGCCCTAAGTTTGATGAGTATGAAGATTATGTATTTAGCACCAGCCGCATTGTGCATTTTAACAGTGAGGACGAACTGATAAATCACCAGTTTTCGGCCATTATAAAGGATAATCTGATTATTAGCTTTGAAGAAGACCATAAAGAGTATTTTGAAGCCGTAAAGGCCCGTTTAAAAGCCGGCAAAGGCGCCATACGTACTGCAGGGCCAGGCTATATGTGTTACGCCCTAACCGATACCATAATTGACACCTACTTTATTTTACTTGCCCAGATAGGCGACAAACTGGATAGCATAGAAGATAAGGTATATAACGATGCGGATAAAAGCATCATGTTTAATTCGCAGCAGATAAAACGCACGCTTATTATCATCCGCCGTGCAAGCTGGCCCGAGCGGGATAAGATCAATGATATGATCCGCTCCGAAAGTGCACTGATAACGCCGGAAGTAAAGCTTTTTTTGCGCGATGCATATGACCATTGCATCCAGGCAATGGATTTGATTGAAAACTACAAAGAGGTAACCTCCAGTATTATCGACCTGTATTTATCAATGGTGAGTAACCGCATGAACGAGATTATGAAGGTACTAACTATCATCTCGGTTATATTTATTCCGCTCACCTTTATTGCCGGTATTTATGGAATGAATTTTTCCCGCCAGGATGATAAAGGACATTTGCTGCCTGATAACATGCCCGAGCTTTACTGGCATCATGGCTATGTATACGCTATTATCTTTATGTTTTTGATAGCGATTATACAGGTTGTTGTTTTTTGGAAAAAGGGATGGTTTAATAAATTGTAAAAAATCCCACAGCCCCACCCAAACCCTCCCCGGAAGGGAGGGCTTTTATTTAAGCCGTTCTGTATTCCTGCAAAGTTTTTTAAGTCTCCCCTACCGGGGGAGATTTAGAGGGGGCTTATTTCACAAACTCCGGCTTCAAATCCGCAGCCATCGCCTTCCTGAATTTCATCACTTTAGGTGTAGAAACCGACTCGATATACAGTTGATTCAAATGGGTTTTGTAATAGCCCTGGTGATAATTTTCGGCCGCATAAAATACAGTGAAAGGTACAACCTGTGTAACTACCGGGTTAATGTAATGCTTTGATTCGTTCACTTTTTTAATAGTAGCCAGCAAGGTGTTCTTTTCCTCGGGCGTACGATAAAAAGCTACGGAACGATAATCGGTACCCTCATCCGGCCCCTGGCGATTTAATGTAGTAGGATCATGTGCAAAGAAAAAAGCCTCAGCCAGTTTAGCATAACTGATCATTTTGGGATCATAATACACCTGTACAGTTTCGGCATGGTTGGTGGTACGGGTGCTAACCTCTTCATAGGTGGGATTTTTGTTGTTACCACCGGCATATCCTGATATTACTTTGTTAACCCCTTTCAGCTCAAACATAGCCTCGGCCATGCTCCAGAAACAGCCGCCGCCAAAAGTAGCAAGAGCCTCCCCGGTTTTGGGTTTAGGTAATGTAGCAATGGCATCACCACCCTGTTTTGGCTGACCATTTGCACAGCCAACAAATAAAAATACACCCGCGATATATAAGATTAACTTGTTCATGATTATGATATTTTTTACTATTTAGACGTATATACGCAGCAAACCTTACAGCCGGATGGTCACAATAAGGTAATCTTGGTTATTTAAGTTTAGGGCTGATACCTCCCCCATTCCGGAGTGATTTTTTGACCATAAACAGTATATCGCCCAGACCATTTGTTTTTATCTCGAAAACGGTTGACAGCATCATACCGAGTTTATCTTTAGTAAAACCCTTGCCGGCCATCCATTCCAGGTAACTTATAGGAATATCGGCTATAATAGTGCCTTTATATTTACCGTAAGGCATTGGGGTTTGTACAATATCTACCAGTACTTTAGGATCGGGTTGTAAGTTTTCCACGGAAGTAAAGGTAATGTTTTTGAGGTTAGCTGATTGTAATCAGCACTACAAGTAATACAAACACAAAGCAATATCAGGTGTTATTATAAAAATTATAAACTATGGAACAGCAAATTGAGGCCACGTTAACCGGCACCGACAGTACAATTGATGGTATTTTGCAGCCTATTACTTACGGCAACTTCACTAAAGCATATGAATTTAAATCTGTTGATGGTACATTACACCTGATTATAGCTAAAGATAACGATGGTGAATGGATCAGGTTAACAGGAACCGAACCCTATTTATCCAGTTGGATAGAGGAGTTGGCAGAGCAGGTAAGTTGACTTACGACATAATTTAACAATAAAAAAGTGCCGGGAACAGACGTACCCGGCACTTTTTTATTGTTCGTACCCCTATTATAGGTTTATAGGTTTCATTTTAGGTACAAGCATGTGCATAATTAACCATGCTAAAATGTAGGCGCTGCCACAAACAAAAAACATAATATAGTAGGCAATTTCTATTTTGTGAATAGCCCGATAATGTACAAATAGATTTTTTTGTACAACAAGGGATAAAAATACGCCGCCTATTGATCCAAACATGCCGCCTATACCTGTAACCGAACCAACAGACCTTTTTGGAAACATATCAGACACCGTAGTAAATATATTTGCGCTCCATGCCTGGTGTGCCGAAGCTGCTATACCAATTACAATTACTGCAAGCCACATATTAATTCCGCCTAAAAGCTGCGCGAAAATAATAGGGATTACAAAAAGTGCGTAAACTAACATAGAAGTTTTCCGGGCTTTAAAAACAGGCCAGTTCTTTTTGATCAACTGCATTGGTATCCATCCTCCGCCAATACTTCCTAATGTCGACATCGTATATACCAAAGCTACCGGGATTGCTATAGCCGTACCCTTTAAGCCATATTGGCTTTCTAAAAAATCGGGAAGCCAAAACAGGTAAAACCACCAGATAGGATCAGTCAAAAATTTACCGATCACAAATGCCCAGGTCTGCTTAAAGGTCAACAATTTGCCCCATGATATTTTTTTAGTTTCAATTAACTGTTCATTTGGGGTAGCATCCTGCTGGTCGCTATTGATATAATCAAGTTCTGCTTTAGATATATATTTATGTTTGGCAGGAGTTTCATAATACAAGTACCAAAGCAAAAGCCATATAAAACCAATTGAACCGGTAATAATAAATGCCCAGCGCCAGCCCCACGTAACTGCAATAAACGGAACTGTTAGCGGGGCTACAATGGCGCCAATGTTTGAACCGGAATTAAAGATCCCTGTTGCAAACGCCCGTTCTTTTTTTGGAAACCATTCGGCTACTGTTTTAATTGCTGCAGGGAAATTACCCGCCTCACTTATTCCTAACGCCGAACGGACAACGCCAAAACCAAACGTACTACCAACAAATGCATGGCATACGGCGGCAA
>NZ_JBFUKF010000223.1:0-8443 GCF_056400985.1 Mucilaginibacter sp. P4_G9
ACCCGGCGCGATGCGTTTTGGGATTAGCAAACAATAAAATAACAATCGACAAAAAAACAAATAATGTTCAATTTAATTATATGAAAACCAAACTTACACTTGCGGGAGCAATGATAGCCGCTATCTGGATTTCCGGCTGCTCAGGAAAAAAAGAGCAAAAGAACGGACCGGATACGTTAGCGGTAAACGTATTTAATTTGAGTGCAGAATCTATGTCAACCAGTGACAAGATCGTTTACGATGGAACGCTTGAAGCTGAAAAGACAATTGATTTAAGCTTCCAGGTTTCCGGAACTATTCTGTCCTTTCCGATACTGACCGGCGATTTTGTAAAAAAAGGACAATTGGTGGGTGCTATAGATGAAACGGTGTACCGTAACCAGTATAACGCACAGCTGGCACAGGCCAAACTTGCAGAAGAAAATTATACCCGCATTAACGATGTGTTTAAAAAAGGCAGCATTGCCGAAATAAAAATGCTGGAGGCTAAATCAAATTATGAACAGGCAACCTCCGCTGCCCGCGCAACTTACCAGAATATAGTTCATACGCATCTTTATGCACCGGTAAGCGGATATGTTGGTGAAAAGAAAGCCGAAGCGGGAGCTGTGGCCAATCCCGGGCAGCCGGTTTTGCAGTTACTGGATACCCGTTCGGTGAAGGTGCTGGTTGCGGTGCCCGAGAGTGAAATTAATCACTATAAAGCAGGAACCCCTGCTACGATAAAAATCGACGCGTTAGGGGATCAGCCTTTGCAGGGCAAGGTATCCGAAGTTGGCGTTTTAGCGCTTAGTGGCAGCGCTAATTATAACCTTAAAATATCACTGGCTAATAATGATATGAAGTTAAGGCCCGGCATGCTTTGTAAAGTAGTGTTTAACAAAAACGCCGATGCTGTCGCCCCCTCTAATGATGTTAAAGAAGTTATTGTTCCTGTGCAATCCGTTCAGGTAGATGAAAAAGGAGCCAGCTTTCTCTATATAGTGGACGCAGCGCATAAGGCAGTGCGGAAAGGCGTAACTACCGGCCAGCTTTACAGCAATGGTATTGCCATCCAGACCGGACTTGCCGGTAATGAGCAGGTGATCACCTCGGGTTACCAGAAACTTGCCGATCAAACCCCTGTCATTGTCAGTAAATAAGCCCATATCATGAAAAAGAACTCAAATTTAATTGAATGGGCAATGGAGTACCATGTATTCCCTCTTGCGCTTTCGGCCATACTCGTACTGCTTGGTTTATCCGGGCTTTTCAATATGCCACGAAACGAATTTCCAGATTTCACCATCAGGCAGGGTCTTATTGTGGGGCAATACCCCGGCGCTTCATCCAAACAGGTAGAAGAGCAGCTTACTAAAAAAGTAGAGGAGTACCTTTTTAGTAACAACGAGGTTAACAAGAAAAAAACTTACTCCTTTTCGCGGGATGGCGTGATGTACATCTTTGTTGAGGTAGCGGATAACCAAAATGCCATCCAAACCAAAGCGTTTTGGAATAAGATTAAAAACGGGATGCTAATACTGCAAAGCCAGCTCCCTAAAGAAGTTAAAGGGTTTTATATCGACAGTGATTTCGGCAATACCTCTGCCATGCTTTTGTCCGTAGAATCCAAGACACGACCCTACAAAGAACTGCTCCGTAATGTAGAAGATATAGAGGCAGAATTAAGGCAGGTACAGGATGTTGCCAAGATATCCCATACCGGCAACCTGAACGAGCAGATCACCATTTATGTAGATAACAATAAACTGCTGCAAAAAGGGGTCTCGGTCAATAATGTAATGCAGGTGCTCCAAAACGAAGGCGCAATTAATGCCACCGGTAAAGTAGAAGGAAAGGTGGTAGATGAGCCCATTCATCTAAGCACCTACTATAAAACCGAAGCCGAACTTGCTGAGCAGATCATCAGGCAGGATGCCAACGGCAACTCAGTACGCCTTCGTGATGTAGCTACCCTGAAACGTGAGTATGACGAACCGGAGAGCTATGTAACCTCCAACGGCACCAAATCCATCGTGATATCGCTGGAAATGATCACCGGTAAAAACATTGTGCAGTTTGGTAAAGAACTGGAAGAGCATATCGAAAAAGTAAAGCAGCACCTGCCGCCCGATATTCAACTGGTAAAACTGGCTGATCAGCCGGAGGTGGTGGATGATTCGATCAGCCACTTTATGAAAGAGTTTGCTTTCGCGCTGATCGGCGTGGTGTGCGTTGCATTACTGTTGCTGCCCTTTAGGGTTGCCGCAGTTGCTGCAGCAACTATCCCGATTACAATAGCCGCAACGCTGGGTATTATGTACATGGCCGGCATAGAGCTGGATACCGTTACGCTTGCCGCGTTGATCGTGGTGCTGGGGATTGTGGTTGACGACCCTATTGTGGTAATTGATAACCACGTAGAAAAGTTGGACCACGGGATGTCTGTTTGGGATGCCGCCATTAGCAGCGCCAAGGAATTGTTTCCATCGGTGTTTACTGCTACGCTGGCCATATCGGCGACTTTTGTACCGCTGGCATTTTTTATGACCGGTACGGCAAAAGATTTTATCCGCCTGTTCCCGGTAACCATCATGATCGCTTTGACACTGTCGCTGATCATCTCCATGATGGTGGTGCCATTTTTCAATACGCTGTTCATCAAAAAAGGCTTGCTCCATAATAAGGCAGATGAAAAAAGATCTTTCCTGGACCGGTTGCAGGATTTCTTTAATAGCCATATCGGCAATTCTATGAAACACTACAAGCTGACTGTGTTTTTTGCGGTGCTGTCGGTAGTGATCGGCATAGGCATTATGGGTGTATTGCCGCAGCAGTTATTCCCTAAAGTAGAGCGAAACCAATTTGCGATGGAGATCTACCTGCCATCGGGCTACAGGCTTTCGCAAACAGACAGCGTGGTGAAGGGAATGGAAAAGATATTAAAGCAGGATAAACGTATTCTTAATTATACCAGCTTTATCGGCAGTAGTTCGCCACGTTTCCACTCGGTATATGCGCCAAATCTTCCGTCAAAAAATTATGCGCAGATCTTGATCAAAACCGTATCTGAAGACGCAACCGCAGAAGTGATTGTTGACTATCAGCATAAATACAGTAACCTGTTTCCGGCTGCTTATGTGCGGATGAAACAATTAAACATGATCAACGCGCTGGCACCTATCGAGGTAAGGATCAGCGGAAATGATATTCCAGCCTTAAAACAGGTAGCCAACCAGGTTTTAGCCATTGGTAAAACGCATAAACAGATTACCTGGGCCCGGACAGATTATAACGAGATACAGCCAACCCTTAAAATAGATGTAAAAACAGCGGAAGCTGCGCGGCTTGGATTAAGCAAGAGCGATATCGCCAACGCAGTAGCTATGCATTCGGAAGGGATTACGGCCACACAGGTTTGGGAAAATAATTACGCGGTAGATGTAAAGATCAAATCGCCGAAAGCTTCCAGAAGTGATCTGTCGGCCTTGCGTGACCTTAACATCGTGTCCCCGCAAACTAAAACTTTGATACCCCTAAGGCAGGTAGCAGACGTAAACCCGGAATGGAATGATGGCCAGATTGCCCGCAGAAACAGTGTGCGTACGCTAACGGTACGTATGGACGTAACCCAGGAAGCTGTTGCCAATGCCGTATTGCTGGACCTGCAACCAGCCATCGAAAAAATAAAACTCCCCGCAGGAGTAGAATTGCGTTACGGGGGCGAACTGGAATTGCAGGGAGAGAACCAGGGCCCGATGGGTACCGCGCTTGGTGTAAGTATCATATTTATATTCCTGATTTTATTATGGCACTTTAAACACCTTAAACATGCCCTCTTAAGTATTACCACTATGCCATTAAGCTTATTGGGCGCATCTTCCGGCTTGCTGATCATGGGCTACCCGTTTGGCTTTACCTCATTCCTTGGTTTGCTGGCACTTTGCGGAATTGTAGTGCGTAATGGTATCATCCTGATAGACTTTGCAGAAGAACTACGATTACATGAGGGTAAATCTGTTTTTGAAGCTGCAAAACTTTCTGCCGAACGCAGGATGCGGCCAATCTTTTTAACCTCTTCGGCAGCGGCTGTGGGTGTGATCCCGATGGTGATCAGCAGGTCATCTTTATGGGGGCCGTTGGGTACGGTGATCTGTTTCGGGTTGCTGTTATCCATGTTGCTGACCTTATTCGTGCTGCCAACGCTGTATTGGCTGTTTTTCCGCAAGGAGGATCAAAAAATACCGGAAAACAAAACACCGGAACCTGTAACCGCATAAGCTCATTATCATGAAAACATTCCTATTATCAATATTCACTTTTACATGCCTGCAGGCCGGGGCCCAGCAGCATATCATATCCCTGCAGGAAAGTAAGCAGGCTGCCATAGCCTACAGTTACGCTTTAAAAAATGGCGAGCTGAGGATAAGCTCAGCCAAAACCGATGTAGCTGCAGCCAAGTCAGATTACCTCCCATCGGTTAGCGCAACCGGTGTGGGTTTATTCGGGTTTAAAGATTTCGTATCGGCCGCGCCGCCATTATTAGAAAAAGGCATCAATAATTTTTACCTTTTAGGCGTAACCGGTACAGAAACCCTGTATGCCGGCGGCAAAATTAAAACGGGTAACCAGTTAGCGGCATTGCAGCTACAGGTTAGCCAGATCAGGAAAAAGCTATCAGCAGATTCTGTGATATTACTTACCGAGCAGAAATACTGGAACCTGGTAAACATACAGGAACAGCAGAAAACCATACTGGTCAATGAAGCATTGCTTAACGCGGTGCTGAAAACGCAAAAGGATATGCTGGCATCCGGGTTGATCGCCCGGAACGATCTGCTGAAAGTAAAAGTTCAGCTTAGCCAGTTGATGGTTAACAAAAGCAAGCTGCAGAACGGCCGCCGGGTGTCTCTGCTGGATTTTTCCATGTATACCGGTGTTGCTTTTGATTCACTTATGGTGATGCAGGACACACTTAATAAAAAAAGCATCCCGGTATTACCTGCCTTGCAGCCCGATACTAACCTGAACCGTAATGCTAATTACCAGTTATTGACCAAACGTATAGTCGGTGAAAAGCTACAGACCCGGTTAGCTAACGGCGACAACCTGCCGAGCCTGGCAATTGGCTTGAGTGGATCACAAACCGGATCGGTCAACAGCGGGATCGGGAGTAACTTTGCACCGGCCAGCTTTGCCACATTGAGTATTCCCATTTCCAACGGTTTATGGGGCCGGGGTAAGCAAAAGATGCGGAAGCAAAGAATCAATGAGCAAATAGCCCAAAACGATTTCCAGGACGGACAAAACCAGCTGAGGGTGGGCATTATACGTTATTGGTATGATATGCAGGATCAGCTTACACAGATTAGCTATGCAAAGGATAACCTGGAACAGGCTACCGAAAACCTGAAGGTTAACCAGGATAATTACAAAGCCGGTTTGGCTACAATCTCTGAGGTACTGGATGCCCAGACTGCTTACCAGCAAGCTTCAAGCACTGTTGCTACTGCATTTGCTGATTTTTATGTGAGGTCTGCCATATATAATTATGTTACCGCGAAAACCGAAAATCAACCCTGAAGCCGGCTTTTAAAAAGGCATCCTTGAAGCGTTAGAAGCAACAACTAAAGCAACCAAATGGAAGATAAAAGAAAACATCTGATCGATCATGCTATTGAGCTTTTTATCAATCATGGTATAATCAGTGTAACGATGGATGAACTGGCGAAGGCGGCCGGCATGTCAAAGAAAACCGTCTATCAATTTTTTGCCAATAAAGCAATCCTTGTCGAAACTGTAGTTGACCAGTTGATCGGGCAATCTAAAAGTATCATCAGCTCAAATATCGATGCCTCTGATGATCMGGTACAGGAGTTGGTTCTTCAACAGGGTCTTTTTAAACATTTGATCGCCTTGAGGTACCTTTTTAACGAGCTGATGTTAAAAAGATACCCCAGGGCGCTGAGAGCGCTTCATGAATTTAAAAGCAATTACCTGAAGATGATCATTGAATCAAATTTATCAGCCGGCATTGCAAAGGGGATGTATCGGCCGGGCCTGGATGTCCCGGTCACAGCCGGCATCTACGTATCGATAACAGACTTTTACCTGTTTAATCATTTAAAGTCCCAGGCTGATATATTTGAAGCGCTCAAACTATTTATCAACGGTATAATTACTAAGGAGGGGCATCGCCTCTTCTCGAACTATAATAAGTAAAAGCAAACGGTCTCTTTGTAAATTTTTGCTGCGCAGCCCATACCACTATGTGATATTTTGGTTAATCTCCTGGATTGCAATTACTGTCATCTTCATATCATAAAGAACAAAATATACTAAAAAGTCTTTTTAGTTAAACTTTTTAGTATATTTTTGTATCGTAAAATTTATGAACATGCTTACTAAAGCGGAAAGAACAAAACAATTTATCCTGGAAACAGCAGCCCCTATCTTTAATCAGAAAGGGATATCCGGTGCGAATATAGACGACGTGCTTGCTGCCACAAAATTAACTAAAGGGTGTCTTTACGGTCATTTTGAAGGCAAGGAAGACCTGGCCCTGCAGGTTGTTGACCACATGCTGAATACTAACGGCGAAAAAATGCTGCTGACCATCAGCAAGGGTAAAACAGCGAAGGCTAAGGTATTTGCCTTTCTCGATTTTTACAAAGATCCTTTGAATACTTACCTTAAAGGCGGATGTCCTGTATTTAACATTGCGGTGGAATCCGATGATAACTTTCCGGCTATTAAAGAAAAGATAGCCGGAGTCATCCGACATGGACAGGAATTGTTTGTCAGCATTTTAAATCAAGGCATTGCCGACGGTGAATTTTCCGGCCAGCTTGATTCGGCTGTTTATGCATTCAAAGCGGTGGCTGCGGTTGAAGGAGCTGTTGTGATGTGCAGGGCGATGAATACTGCAAAACCAATGGCTGGTTTGCTCAGAAGCCTGAAAGCGGAGTTAGAAAGTTATACAATATAATTTTTTTAATATAAAATATACTAAAAAGTCTTTTATATAAACGTCACTAAAAAACARAGCACAAATATATCCTCAATAATTAAGTAAATAAAAGTACAAAATCATCATAAAATATACTAAAAAGTCTAAAAAAAATCATGGAATTAAAAGGAAAAACAATATTAGTCACAGGTGCCTCGTCGGGCATCGGGCTGCTTGTCGCCAGCAAGCTCCACGAAAATGGCTACCAGGTAATCGGCACAAGCCGGAATCCGGAAAAACACCAGGCAAAATTACCATTTAAGCTGCTGCCATTGGATCTGAATGATGACCATTCCATAGCATCTTTTGGCGAGCAACTATTCAATCAGATCAAAACTTTAGATGTGCTGATCAACAACGCAGGTTACTTAGTAAACGGACTTGCCGAGGAAACCCCTATTGAGTTAGGCAAACAACAGTTTGAGACCAACTTTTGGGGAACGATCAAAATAACTAACGAGTTGCTGCCCTACTTCAGGAGGCAAAAACATGGAAAAATAATCACACTTGGTTCCCTGCTGGGCTTATTGAGTCTTCCAAATGTGGCCTACTATGCGGCTTCCAAACATGCACTCGAAGGTTATTTTAAAGCACTTCGGTTTGAATTGAACCAGTTTAACATCAAGGTGGTTATGGTTGAGCCGATGAGTTTTAAAACCAGTATCGGCGAAAGTGGAACTGTTGCAACAGGAACGATCAAGGACTATGATCTGTTCCGCCAAAAGGTAACCGCGTATACCAAAGAGACATTGGATAAGGCACCCGAACCTACGCCTGTCATCAATACCTTATTGCAAACAGTGGAGGAAAAAAATCCAAGGTTTAGTTACCCTGTCGGCAAAGGATCGTCAATCGCACTCCTGCTTCAGCATTTCGCTTATAAGGTGTTTGAGAAATCCATTCTGAAATCTATTAACGCTTCAAAATAGAATTAACATCAAAAATTAAAATCATGCAATTAAAAGGAAAAACGGTATTGATCACGGGAGGTGCATCAGGTATCGGGCTGGAAGCAGCAAAACAATTTTTAACCAATGGTGCCAGCGTGATCATCACCGGCAGAAACCAGGCGAAACTGGATGCGGCCAAAAAAACATATCCGGCTCTTACTGCTATACAAAGCGATGCCGGAAATGAAGCAGATGCAAAAGCTCTTTATAATAAAGTAAAAGAATTGGGCGGTATTGACATCTTGTACAATAATGCTGCTGTGCTCGTTCCTCCATCAAATCTAGGTTTTGCAAATGACAAACATCTTGAAGGTGCTGCCTACGAAATGGAAGTTAATTATCTGGGTGTAATAAGGCTGAATAATCTTTTTCTGGATATGCTTAAATCCAGAAATGAAGGGGCAATAATCAACACTACCTCAATACTGAGTCTGGCTCCTTCCCTAATTGAGGCTACCTATTCTTCATCAAAAACAGCACTGGCCTTCTATACTATATCATTACG
>NZ_JBFUKF010000224.1:0-8332 GCF_056400985.1 Mucilaginibacter sp. P4_G9
GGCTTTATCCATTGCTTTGCTTACCAACGGAATGATCTTTTCGTTATCATCCCCCTTGGTTATGTAATCAAAGGCGCCTGCTTTAATGGCTTTAACACCATCGTTAATAGTGCCATAGGCGGTAAGTACAATAATTTCTGTTGCGGGGTATGTTTTTTTTATGGTTTCGGTGAGGGTGATGCCATCAATATCGGGCAGCTTTACATCGCTCAATACAACGTGTATATGCTCCTGCTGTAATTTGCGCAAACCTTCTTTACCGGTTGCCGCGGTAATTACCTCGTGCCCTTCCAGTTGCAGAATGCGGGCCATGAGGTTACGCAGCCGCTCCTCATCATCAATAATTAATAGCTTACCTTTTTGCACTGTTGATGTGTTTGATTACGCTGATTCCGTTGATGACTGTCTCTTTAATCTTGAATTATAAGACAAATTAATCGGTACAGAAAATCAGCAAGCAAACATAGCCATTTTCAAATATTCAAATCAGCAAATTTTTAATTCAATCCTTACCAACGGACCCTACGGGTAGCCCGCACCAGTTGCCGGTGTCTTTTGGCGTCGTAATAATCATTGGTAACCAATATGGAATGGACGATTCCCGGAATAATTCCAAATAAGGTTAAAAATATATTGAGTATAAAAGCCCCGATCCTTCCTGTTGATAACACGGCCAGGGGTGGTAGCACAATGCAAAAAAAGTATCTCATGGCTGTATGTATGTTAAACTGTTATAATTTAGATGGCACCAGCCCTCATTTGTTACGAATTAATCTTTGAGATTTAACGGCAGTTGCTCACCAAAGAAAAGGGCCTTTAACTCGGTAGCATCATTAGGGTGCATTTTACCACCCAGGATTAAACGCAGCTGGCGGCGGCGCAGGGCGCCTTCATATAGCGCTATCTCTTCTTCAGTTTCGGGCAGTAATATTGGCACCTGCGTTTTTTGCCCGTCGCCATCCAATGCCACAAATGTATAATAGGCCTCGTTGCTTTTTACCTTGGTACCCGATGGAATATTTTGCGCCCATACATCCATCCTTACTTCAACCGAGGTAGTAAACGCGCGGGTAACCTTTGCTTCAATGCTAATCACGTCGCCCAGTTTTATAGGCGATTGAAATGATACATTATCCACCGAAGCTGTTACTACAATACGGTTGCTGTGTTTTTGCGCCGATATAGCGGCAGCGATATCCATCCAGTGCAGCAGGCGCCCACCCATCAGGTTGTTTAATGTATTGGTATCATTGGGTAATACCAGTTCATTCATGATGGTATATGATTCTTTGGGCGCTTTTCCTGTCATACTGATGATTTTAAGGCAAATATAGGCATTTATAGCCAGCCAAATAACAGCTGAAGCCTTTCATAAGCTGGGTATTAAGGATAGGTTAACACCTGAAACTGCAGCATAGTTAAAATTTATCGGGCAATTCGACTTTACCGGCGATCATCCCGTGCTTTGTAGATTATTGAACGTTTCCATTTTATACAAATACCGGTTTGAAAATGCCAGTATAATCAGCCAGATCAATGGCTCCAAAGCATTTACAATGGTATCGCCGCTATTGAAATGTGCAATACAAGCCGAGATTAACACAATACCAAATCCGGCGTATGCCCATTCTTTAATTTTTGCGGGGATCTGCGGAACAAGCAACACAATAATACCGGTTATTTTGGCTATTGCAAGCTCAACTCTAAAATATTTTGGAAACCCCAGGTGTTCATAATCTGCCGAATACATTTTGTAAATGCTAAAAAGCATGATGCACGAAATGATGATGGTGGTTGTCCAATAAATGGTCTTGTCCTTTTTCATGATATAAATTATTTGATGTTTAACAGCCAGTTACAAGCTGGCGAGGTTTGTTCGTTTTCCATATGCCGGCGATTTTTAATTGAATTTAAAAACGCTTAATATGATTATAGTTATAAAAATGGCCAGCTGGATAATATAAAAGCGGTTCAGCTTACTCCTGCTTTGCATAATTTGCGGGCCCAACTCAAAGCCGTTGTCGGTAAGTAGCTTTCTGAATTTTAGTCCGTGGCGTCTGCCCACAATTACCCCGTTGGCTACCAGGATGATTACCAAACCAAACTTAATCCTGAACCATAGTTGTTCGCCAAAAACTCCTTTTGTTAAAGCCATCATTCCAAGCCCGGTTAGGATAAGTATCGCCGCCCCTATTCCAATCAGCCTCGAAAACCTGGCTGTCACTTGCAACAAGCTGTCGGGTTTTTCTTTTCCATGGTCAAGTAAATTCCAAATGTTACTAAAAGCTATATAATCCACGAAGGTGGTTCCTGCCATCAGTACAAGGCCCATCACATGCAGGCATAATAGCGTCAATAGGTAAGTTCCGTTATTCATATTACTACTTTTTGGTTGTATTTTATTACAATATTAAACCAAAAGGCAGTTAATTGCAAATTATTGGTAACATTTTTTTATAATTGCTACCAAATGGCAGGAAATATGAATAAAACAGTTGAACTGGTTAAACTATGGGGAGCGTTCGAGGAGCAGTACCCCGAAGGCACACTTGAAGACTTTTATCGCCTGCAGTTAACAGCCACCATCAAACAGGATTTGCCTATAGCAACCAAATGGCAGATAATGCCGGATATTAATGGTCAGCTGGTTATCCTCATCCGTAAAATCGGCAAGTTTCATGTCATGTATTCCAATAAGGCCCTGGAAGGTACTGGCTTAGACCAGATTGAAGAGTTTGGCATCCTGGTAATTATTTTTAACAAAAAGAGCCCCATTAAATCCGAGGTGATCTATGATAACCTGCTGGAACTATCCAGCGGAACCAACATGCTTATCAGGCTTAAAAAACGCGGCATGATCAGCGAATACAACGACAAGGACGACAAGCGTGTGGTACGGCTCCGGCTAACCCCAAAAGGCGAGGAAACCCTGGATAAAGCAAAAATAGAAGTTTTGAAAGTAGCAGGTATGATGGTAAACGGCTTAACCGACGACGAAAAACAATTATGCATCCAATTGCTAAACCCCATCAGCACGCGGTTTTCGTCTATCTTTCAAAAACATAAAAACATACCTTTTGACGAGATTTACCGCGACATTATGAACATTGATAATTGAGCAATAAAACATACGGCAAAGCAATCAACACAGCGATCTGGTACCGTGCAATCCGTTTTTATAAATAGACGCCCAACGCACTGACAACAAGGCTAAAATGGGCAAAAACGAAGAATTATTTTATTGATATATGATCGTTGTTTTCGTAACTTCACATAAGAAGGAACGCTCCCCCCAGCGCTAAGCCAGTAAAAACCTAAAAAGCCAAATTATGCCAAAGTATGTAATTGAAAGAGAAATACCTGGAGCAGGTGAGCTTTCGCAAGAACAACTAAAAGCCATTTCACAAGCCTCATGCGGAGTATTGAGCAATATGGGCCCGCAAATTCAATGGGTGCAAAGCTATGTAACTGATAACAAGATCTATTGCATTTACATTGCCCCCAATGAGGATATGGTTAGGGAACATGCCCGGCAAGGTGGATTCCCGGCAAACTCCGTTRGTGAGGTTGGTACAATCATCGACCCGACAACTGCCGAGTAAATGTGCTTGTGATTACTACAGGCAGCCGGAATATTTTCTATTCTCCCGTCAGAAGGAGCGTGTTTATCCCCTTGAGGTAGACGGCAATCTCTATGAGCTGTTGCCGGTGTTCCACCGTTTAGGTGCAAGCTTACATACCATTTTCAAATACCGAGGCAAGTTATTATATATCAAATAGTTATAAAATTTCACTACGACATGAGTTGTCGTACTGGTCGTTGTTTGTTTGTTCGTTCATGGAACGGTAATCTTCCTGCTAAGTCCAACCAACCGGGAACTTTACACAATACTCATCCACTTCACAATATGCGTGCAATATCTAATTACGCATTCAATATCCACTGGCTATCAGTAAATTGTATCATATTAAAAAGTTAACCAACTAAACCAGCGAGGGCTTATTTGCGGGTATGAGATCGCCATTACAAGAGCTAAAATCCGTGGATTCCGAAGGGGGAATGACGTTTTAAAAGATTTGTCATCCTGAACGCAGTGAAGGATCTACTCGCAGACTGTACAGGGCGAAGAAGCATGGCGAATAATAGATGCTTCACTACGTTTAGCATGACAAAAAAGCTTTTTTAAACAGCCTCTTGTAATTTAATTAAATATGCCTCTCAAGCCTTACATTTTAGTCCAATTCATATCTGCTTGCAGCATTTTATCATATTTAAGTGCCGGTATTCATTATTGCCTTATAACTTCCAGGGTTTTAAAAATCCCGTTTTACATTTTAAACGGTAAAAGCCAATTATATAAAAACCTTAATCAAATCTGGTACACCAGGTTTGTCAGGCGGGTTATCTCGGTATCCGTGCGAAGTCCGCTTCGCCTCATTACACTCCGTTTGGTAAATTTTAATGTTACTATCCCTCCCGATTCTGGTTGTGTTATAGCCATTTGCCATACACCATGGAAAAGATTGTTGGTGCAATGGTGCCTTGAAAATAATTTTTCGTTAATTATAGCAGGTGGTAAATGGACTAAACAAAGAGAGCGCATTCAGCGGCAGGCGCTGGGAATTACCGACTTGCGGTGTATAGTGAAATATTTGAACCAAAAAGGGCGAATAGTTATTGCCTGCGATATTTTTAATAATTTAAACAATTGCCCGGTTAACTTTTTAGGAAAACACCATAATGTATCGCTGCTTCCTGCCCGTTTAGCACGAATAGCAGGAGTACCATTAATTACTGCTGTCCCGGTACTTAAAAAAGGGCATATCAATTTTGATGGGGGCCCCCAATTCAATTCAAACAACCTAAATACCGACCCCGGAGACGCAATGCAAAAAATTGTTTCGTTTTTGGAAACCGAAATAAAGAACAACCCGAGCGTGTGGCTAACAGCATATGTCAAAAATTTCGCTTAAAAACAAAAAAAGCCTCCTTTTGCAAGGAGGCCCGGTATAAATAAGTTTATGAATATGGATTAGCTTGAAAGGGCAGCCGCACCGCTCACAATTTCGGTAAGCTCGGTGGTAATGGCAGCCTGGCGGGCTTGGTTGTATGAAAGCTTAAGGGCTTTCAGCAGCTCGCCGGCATTGTCGGTAGCCTTATCCATGGCTGTCATACGTGCGCCATGCTCAGATGCGTTTGAATCTAATACAGCACGGTATAACTGGATCTTGATGTTTTTAGGGATCAGCTGCTCTACTATTTCCTCTTGCGATGGCTCCAGTATGTAATCAACATTGGCAGTTTTTACAGCTTCCTTCTTATCTGGTTTTGGCACAGGCAATAACTGCTCGGCAATAAGGTATTGTACGGCCGCGTTCCTGAAGTGATTATACACCAGTTCAACACGGTCAAACTTACCATCAACAAAACCTTCCATAATGCTTTCAGTAATTTTTGAAGCATTCTCGAAGTTAAGGTCAAGGTACAAATCGTTATTGTTACCAATTACGTTGTACTTGCGCCTTTCGTAAAACTCCTGGCTTTTTTTACCTATGGCAACTATCGAAACGTTACCGGCCTGCAATTGCTTACTGTACTTTTCGGCAATTAGGTTATTGGCCGTTTTAATTACGTTTGCATTAAATGCCCCCGCCAAACCCCGGTTTGATGATACCACTACCACCAAAACACGCACGGGCTCACGCTCCTGCAAATAAGGTGATGAGCCATCCTCTAAACTTTGAGAAAGGTTTGCCAGCAGCTCTTTAAGCTTATTAGCATAAGGGCGCAATTGAACGATAGCATTTGTAGCGCGCTTTAACTTGGCAGCCGAAACCATTTTCATGGCCTTGGTGATCTGCTGTGTTGACGATACAGACTTTATCCTGTTTCTTACTTCTTTTAAATTAGCCATTCTTTTTGAGTATCAAGTATTTAGTATCAAGTATCAAGATTTTTTTGACCTGGTACCCTACTAATGCTATTCTCCATTATTGTATCAAGTGTTCAGTATCAAGTTTCAAGACTTGTATGGCCACTCGACTAACGCTATATTTTATTGGATACAAGTAGTTAGCTTCAAAGTATCAAGCGCTTAAAATCTTGCTACTTGATACTAACTACTTGCTATTAAAATTAATATTTTCCTGCCAGTTCTTTAGCTACTGTTTCCAGTACGCCTGTTATCTGGTCGTCAAATTTACCTGCTTTAAGGGCAGCTAATATTTCAGGGTGACGAACTTCTAACTGGCTTGTGTATTCTGCTTCAAACTTCCTGATGTCTTTTACAGGGACATTACGCATCAGGTTTTTTGTACCTAAGTAAATGATAGCTACTTGCTTTTCAACTGTTACCGGTGAGTACTGGCCTTGTTTTAACACTTCCACGTTACGTACGCCTTTATCAAGCACGTTTTTGGTTGATGCATCAAGATCAGATCCGAATTTTGAGAAAGCCTCTAACTCGCGGTATTGAGCCTGGTCAAGTTTCAAAGTACCGGCTACCTTCTTCATTGATTTAATCTGCGCGTTACCACCCACACGTGATACCGAAATACCTACGTTAATAGCCGGACGAACACCCGCGTTAAACAAGTTTGATTCAAGGAAGATCTGGCCATCGGTGATAGAGATCACGTTGGTTGGGATGTATGCAGATACGTCACCAGCCTGGGTTTCGATGATAGGCAACGCGGTTAATGAACCACCACCTTTAACGATACCACGGATAGACTCCGGCAAATCATTCATCGCCTGGGCGATAGAATCATTGGCGTTGATTTTGGCGGCACGTTCTAATAAACGGCTGTGCAGGTAAAACACGTCACCAGGATAAGCCTCACGGCCCGGTGGACGACGCAATAATAAAGATACCTCGCGGTAAGCAACAGCTTGTTTCGATAAGTCATCATAAACGATCAATGCCGGGCGACCTGTATCGCGGAAGTACTCGCCAATAGCGGCACCAGCAAAAGGAGCAAAAAACTGCATGGTAGCAGAGTCAGCAGCACTTGCAGCAACAACGATAGAAAAAGGCATAGCGCCGTTTTCTTCAAGCGTGCGTACAATGTTTGCAACTGTTGATGCTTTTTGACCGCAGGCAACATATATACAGATAACCGGTTTACCGGCATCATAAAATTCTTTTTGGTTGATGATGGTATCCACGCAAACAGCGGTTTTACCTGTCTGGCGGTCACCAATAACCAACTCACGCTGGCCACGACCGATAGGGATCATCGCGTCGATAGCTTTGATACCTGTTTGCAAAGGTTCGGTAACCGGCTGACGATAGATAACACCAGGCGCTTTACGCTCCAATGGCATTTCGTAAGTTTTACCTACAATTGGTCCTTTACCATCAATTGGGGTTCCTAAAGTATCAACAACACGGCCAAGCATGCCTTCGCCAACATTGATTGATGCAATGCGATTGGTACGTTTTACAGTATCACCTTCCTTAATATCGTCAGATTTACCTAACAATACCACGCCCACGTTATCTTCTTCAAGGTTAAGCACGATACCTTGCAATCCTGTGCCAAATTCTACAAGCTCACCTGATTGTACTTTGGTTAATCCATAAACGCGTGCAATACCGTCACCCACCTGGAGTACAGTACCCACTTCTTCTAATTCAGATTCTGACTTAAAGCCTGCCAATTGCTGACGCAAAATTGCCGATACTTCGTCTGGTCTTACCTCTACCATTGTTTAAATTTATTTAGAGTTTTGTTTTTACTATTATTGAATCACCTTCTGGGCAAATTCTTTTTTCAATTTTTTCAAGCTTGCGGCAATGCTGGTATCAACCTGTTTGTCGCCCACGGTTAGTACAAAACCACCAATTAATGATGGGTCAACCTTGGTTTCCAATACAACAGTACCACCTACTGTGCTTTGTACTTCGACTATTATGGTTTTCTTATTTGCTGCCGATAACTCGGTAGCCGATGTAACCTTAGCCTTTGTAATATGCCTCTTAATATTAAACAGGTTCACATACTCAAAAGCAGTAGTATATAAAACCTCGCCACGGCCTTTATCAACCATCAGTTTAAAAAACGCAATAGTTGCCTTGTTTACCTTTTTCAGGAATACAGCATCAAGTATTTTGGTTTTTTTGGAGTGAGCAACAATAGGATTGCTCAAAACAGCTTTAAGCTCCGGACTGGCCTTTAAGGTATGTATAAACAGATCCATATCTGCTTTAATCGCATCAACAATATTTTGTTCCTGTGCAAGGTCAATAAGGGATTTTGCGTACCTGGATCCTACCGTTAATTCTGACATATTTTCTTTAGATGTGAGATGTTAGATATGAGATTGGAG
>NZ_JBFUKF010000225.1:0-8215 GCF_056400985.1 Mucilaginibacter sp. P4_G9
GCCATAAGCAGGTTCAAGCTGAAACTTACCCCGCTCGGCCTGTACTTTCAAATAGCCCCAATCATGATTATAGCTTGATTTACCGATAACCTTTTGACCGCCGGGAAACTTTAGCTCCCAAAAAACAGTTTCGTCAACTTCCTTGAAAAAATCCGGCCGGGTTTTCTCCTGTGTGGCTTTTACTGCCAAAGGCTCCTGCCCTAAAGTGTAGCGTGATCCCTGGATAGAATAAATACCMATATCCATCAGTCCACCGCCGCCGGCCATTGCTTTTTTTAAACGCCAGGCGTTAGGATCGCCATTATAGGTAAAGCCGTTGCCGGTATCAATACTGGTTACCTTACCAAAAATTTGTTTTTGCCCCAACCGCATCAGCTCAATAGTGTGTGGCTCAAAATGCAGGCGGTAACCTATAGATAATAAACGGTTGGCCTTTTTACAGGCGGCTATCATTTCTTCACATTCTTTGGCATTAAGGGCCATCGGCTTTTCACAAATCACATGTTTGCCCGCCTGTGCTGCCCGTATGGTATATTCTTTATGCATGGATACTGGCAGTACTACATACACAATATCAATAGCCGGGTTTTGGGCTATTGTATCAAAATTCTGATAGTTATAAATGTTTTTTTCGGGAATGTTGTATTTTTTGGCCCATGCTGCTGCTTTTGATGGTGTGCCTGTAACAATACCTGCCAGGTAACAGTTCTTCGTTTTTTGCAGGGCTGGTGCCAATTGTCCTCCGCTATAGCTTCCTAAACCAACCAAAGCAATTCCCAGCTTTTTACCTGGTTTGGCAATAGCTAATTGCGACAACATTGGACCAAGCGCCAAAGCGCCAAAACCTACGGATGCATTACGGATAAAATTTCTGCGTGATGATTTAATTGAGGCCATTTTTTGATTAAGTTGAATTAGGTTAATTGAGCCAGATGGGGGTATTGCTCACTAAAACAAGTTAATCCGGGCTTTTGTTTGGTGAATTTAGAAAGCCATATATTTTATAATGGATAGGTAAGATGCTTACCTATCCATTATAAAATTCCTTTAATTTATTTACCAAACGTATAGAAAACAGAAATTGAAAGGTCGTTTGAAATTAATCTGAGATCTACACTATCACCTGTGCTGCTTTGTTGATTGTTTGGGTCTTTAGTTTTATAATGGCTATAGTTAAGGTTAGCCAATGTAGCCGATACCCCAACTTTTTTTGATGGATAGTATACCAAACCAAGGTTCACACCGCCATTATAACTATCCGTTTTAAAGTTATCATTACTGCTGGCGTATGTAGGATCATCAAATGTATACTTATGGTTACTCCTATAATAGCCAATATAAGGGCCGGTACGTATTCCTATTTTATCGCCATACATAAAGTATTTCCTTAAAAACAGGTTAGCGCCATACTCTGTTGAATGCTGCCTTGTAGCCATATTGCCACCATTGCTTTGATTGCCTGTAGTATACAACAAACGTGCGCCAATATCCAGCTTATCAGCAATAAAATAACTGTAACCGGGGCCAATAAGAAAACTTGTAAGCTTGCTACTTGAAACTACAGTACTGCCCTGGGCAGTATAAGAGTTATCTGAACTCGAGTGACTGAAACCTAAATCGAGCCCAAGAGTTTGCGAGCCTTTTTCGGTTTGAGCTTTTGAAACTTGAAAAGCCAATAAAAATGCAGGGATTAAAAACAGGATTTTTTTCATGTGGATAATAGTTTATTTGAGCAGTAGGAACGGTATTTATTATCCGATATTTTGCTAAAATGACTATTATTAAATAAATATTTATTTAAATAAATTGGAATAATATTAACTAAAAAGTGGCGTTTTAACAATCCTGTTTGATAGAGATTAAAATCTTATATATTATTCAACACCCGTTTTAATCAAAACCTATTTCCCTTCCAGGTTATCCCTATATTCTTTCAATGATCGTAGTATCGATCTGGCAATTGCATTCTGTCCATCGCTGGAGTTCAGGTAATCTTCATCAGCAGGGTTATTGATAAAACCTGTTTCAACCAAAACTGCCGGCATTCCGCTTTGGGCCAGCACCAGCACACCCTGCTCTTTTACGCCATAGCTATGGCGGCCATCGGTCTTTTTAAATTCCCGGTTTATCAGATCGCCAAACTGGATGCTTTGTTTACGATATTTCTGCTGAAAAGCGTTCAATACGATAGTATTCACTACGGCATCATCACCATAGCCATTATATTTATTCTTATAATCCTTTTCTATGTAGATGGCGGCGTTTTCGCGCAGGGCCTCGCGCYGTTCCTGGCTGCGGTGAAAACCATAAACCAGCAATAAAGTACCATGTTCGGTGGCTCTTTTTTGCGGGGATGAGTTACAGTGGATAGATATAAATAAGTTACCGTTATTACTGTTGGCTATATCGGTACGCTTATGTAGCTCAATAAAAACATCGGTACTGCGCGTCATAACCGTTTTCACTTCGGGCATTGCATCATTTACCAGGTCGCGCAGTTTTTTGGCAATGCTTAGCGCCACATTTTTTTCTTTTGAATAAGCGCCATGTGCACCGGGGTCTTTACCGCCATGCCCGGCATCAATGATTACCGTTTTAAATTTAAAACGGCGGGCAACGGGTTTGGTGCCGTCATCCTCTTGCCCATAGCAATTACCGACGACAAACAGGCTGATAAAAACACAAAGGAAAGCAGGTATAAGAATATTTTTTAGGCGGATGGCAGGCATGCAGAATATAAATATATAAGTGTAGGTACGTTAAACATTTTATCAATAAAAGTTATAATTAAGATATTGTTTGGCGTACATGGTTTAAACGTATGATTAATTTAATTTCGCAAAGGTAGTATTAGTTAGCAAGTTAGCTTTGCATTGTTTCATAAATTGTTAAAATAATAGTAAATGATAAAAGCAAAACTATTTTCTTTGAGCCTTTAATTTTATATTTATAGCTTAAACATAACCCACTAACTATAAGTTATTATGCAATTAAAGAAGCTGTTATTTACCCTTGTCACATCTGTTGCCTTTATTCAAATTGCTTACAGCCAGGAAAAAACACCGCCATACGGCGACAATGCCGCAGCAGGTAAATATTATGATGTACGGGGCATAAAACTATATGCCGAAACTTATGGCAGTGGCAAACCCCTGCTACTGATCCATGGAAACGGTGATAAAATAAGCGCGTTTAAAAACAATATACCCTATTTTGCTAAAAAATATAAAGTGATAGCTGTTGACAGCCGCGCACACGGCAAATCTGTCGATCCGCGCGACTCGTTAAGTTTTGAGATGATGGCCGATGATTTTGCCGGACTATTGGACGTAATGCACATCGATTCGGCCTACGTAATAGGTTGGAGCGATGGCGGCATCAACGCGCTTGAATTGGCCATGCGTTACCCTAAAAAAGTTATAAAGCTGGCCTCAACAGGTGCAAACCTCTGGCCCGATTCTACAGGGATAGTTCCGAAATTTTGGAAAGGGGAACAGGTGCAATACAACAAAAACAAGAATACAGTTTGGAAAACTGCCAAAGAAAAAAACGACTGGAAGATCTTCCTGCTTGATTGGTTTCAGCCCAACATCAAACTTTCTGAACTAAAGAAAATCCAATGCCCATCGCTCATTATAGCCGGCGATCATGATGTGATCCCCACAGAACATACGGTTATGATATCGCAAAACATCCCCAAAGCATACCTGTGGATAGTACCCAACTCCGGCCATCCAACACTCCAGGAACATAAGGATGAATTTAACAAACTGGTTGACGACTTTTTTGAACAGCCCTTTAATAAAAGGTAAAGAACTGAACTAAATAATTTGTTAAGGCTATAACCCGATATTAATAATTATTATTTAAGGTTATAGCCTTATTTCCGTTGTTAGGCGAAACCTAAACAGCGTTAATCTTTTCAAAGTGAAGAGATACAACCTCCGTGTACCTTCTCACGCTCCCCTCCCCGCAACTCATGACAGTCCATGACAGTTCCTGTATTACTATTCCCTAAATTAGCTTCACCAATTTAAACTAATTATTATATGCAAATTATTTTTGGAGTTCTTTTCCATTTTATCGGCGGTTTTGCCTCGGGGAGTTTTTACATTCCCTACAAAAAAATTAAAGGATGGGCCTGGGAAAGCTACTGGATAGTAGGCGGTATTTTTTCCTGGTTCATTGTGCCTCCGCTGGCAGCATGGTTAACTATTCCGGGCTTTGCCGATATCATTAGCCATACCAGCACATCCGTTATCGGGTGGACATATTTGATGGGTTTACTTTGGGGCATCGGGGGGCTTACCTATGGTTTGGGGGTTCGCTATTTGGGCGTTTCGTTGGGCAGCACTATTATACTAGGTCTTTGTTCGGTATTTGGCGCGTTGATACCCTCGGTTTATTATGATTTTTTCCCTAAAGCGGGCAAAGATACCTTTAGCATGCTGCTGCATAACCAATGGGGGCAAATGGTATTGTTAGGGATTTTGCTTTGCGTGGCGGGCATTGTTATCTGCGGCAAGGCTGGCATGATGAAAGAAAAAGAACTATCCGCCGATAAAACCATCGCCCAGGAAAATAAAGATTACCGGTTTGGCCTGGGTATCCTGGTTGCCATTGTATCGGGGATATTAAGCGCCTGTTTCAACTTCGGTATTGAGGCAGGTAAGTCAATGGCCGATACGGCTAATCAGGTTTGGCAGGTTGCGCATCCAAACCAGGGTAACTTTCTGTTTCAAAACAATGTAACTTATATCATTATACTTTGGGGCGGGTTAACCACCAATTTCATCTGGTGTATGGTGCTAAACGCAAGCAACAAAACGTTTGGTAACTATACCGATAAAAAAACACCGCTGCTTAAAAACTATCTGTTTGCAGCATTGGCCGGCACTACCTGGTTCCTGCAGTTCTTTTTCTACGGCATGGGCGAAAGTAAAATGGGCAACGGCGCCAGTTCCTGGATCCTGCACATGGCTTTCATTATACTAATAGCCAATATGTKGGGCCTGGTGCTCAAAGAATGGAAAGGTGTAAGCAAAAAGGCCCTTGCCACCGTAATAACCGGCATAGCCGTGATCATATTATCGGTATTAGTAGTTGGTTACGGTAATTCCATTAAATAACTTATAAATTAAATAAATCATTAATTCACTAACTCAATAATTCACTAATTAAACATATGTCTGTCAAAACAACACAATTTAAGCACGTAAGCTACCTATGGGATGATGCCAAAGCTGCCGACCTTATAGGTGATGAAGTAGCATTATTAATATACCGATCCAATTTATTGGGTGCCGATCTTAGGCTCACCAATTATGGAGGTGGTAATACCTCCTGCAAAGTGACCTCCAAAGATCCATTAACCGGCAGTGATGTTGAGGTAATGTGGATTAAAGGCTCGGGTGGCGATATAGGCACACTAAAGAAAAGCGGGTTGGCAGCCCTGTATGTAGATCGCCTGCGGAGCCTCAAAAACGTTTACCGCGGTGTGGAGCATGAAGACGAAATGGTGGAATTGTTTAACCACTGTATTTATGACCTTGCCTCCAAAGCGCCGTCTATAGATACCCCACTACATGGCTTTTTACCCTTTAAACACATCGACCACCTGCACCCCGATGCGGCTATAGCTATCGCGGCAGCTAAAGACGGCAAAAAAATAACACAGGAATTGTTTAACGGCACCATCGGCTGGGTTGAGTGGAAAAAACCAGGCTTTGAGCTGGGCTTACAGCTAAAACAATGTTTAGACGAAAATCCGGGCATCCGTGGTATCATGTTGGGCTCGCATGGTTTATTTACCTGGGGTGATACCGCTTACGAAAGCTATATGAACACGCTTGAAGTTATTGAGCGCTGTGCCGAATACCTGGAAGAAAACTATGGCAAAAAAGGTCCTGTTTTTGGCGGGCAAAAAATTGAAAGCCTTGATGAAGCTGGTCGCAAAAAGCAGGCTGCCACCATTGCCCCTATTCTGCGTGGTTTCTGCTCCAGCCAAAAGCACATGATCGGTCATTTTACTGATGATGCCCGCGTGCTGGAATTTATCAACTCCAACGATCTTGATCGTCTGGCACCATTGGGTACCAGCTGCCCCGATCACTTTTTACGCACCAAGATCAGTCCGTTGATATTGAACCTTGAACCGGGCGAGGATTTAAGTGATGTAAAAGCATTACAGGAACGCCTTACGCCGGCTTTTGAGGCTTACCGCCAGATGTATACCGATTATTACAATACCTGCAGGCATGATAACAGCCCGGCCATAAGAGATACCAACCCGGTGATCATCCTGTATCCGGGAGTTGGCTTGTTCTCGTTCTCCAAAGACAAACAAACCGCCCGTGTAGCTGCCGAATTTTATACCAACGCCATCAACGTAATGAAGGGCGCCGAAGCAATATCAGAATATACCTCATTACCACGCCAAGAAGCATTTGATATTGAGTACTGGTTGCTTGAAGAAGCCAAACTACAGCGCATGCCAAAGCCCAAGGCCCTATCTGGCAAAATAGCCCTCATTACGGGCAGCGCGGGTGGTATAGGCAAAGCCATCGCCAAAAAATTTGTTGACGAAGGTGCAGTTGTAATACTAAACGACATGAACACCGAACGTTTAGACAGCGCAGGTGAAGAATTTAAAAAGCTATACGGCAAAGATTCATACACCACCGCGGTGCTTAATGTAACCAACAGCGAACAGATCAATGCCGCTTTAGAAACTGCCGCTTTAGCTTTCGGAGGGGTTGATATTGTGATAAACAATGCGGGCTTATCCATATCAAAATCAATTGCCGACCATACCGATAAAGATTGGGACCTGTTGTACGATGTATTGGTAAAAGGCCAGTTTTTTATAACCCAGGCAGCCGTTGCTGTGATGAAAAAGCAGGCCATTGGCGGCGATATTATCAATATAGTAAGCAAGAATGCCCTGGTTAGCGGACCAAACAACGCGGGTTACGGATCGGCAAAAGCTGCGCAATTACATTTGAGCCGCTTAAATGCAGCCGAATTAGGTGCCGACAAAATCCGCGTGAACGTGGTAAATCCCGACGCGGTAATAAGTGACAGCAACATATGGGCCGGCGGATGGGCCGAAGGCCGTGCAAAAGCTTATGGTATTACCGTAGCCGAACTGCCTGCTTACTATGCCAAACGTACCTTACTGAACGAAATCATATTACCTGCCGATATTGCGGATGCCTGCTTTGCCTTCACCGGCGGCCTGCTCAACAAATCAACCGGCAACGTGTTAAATGTTGACGGCGGGGTAGCAATGGCATTTGTGAGGTAGGGAAGCCCCCTCTAAATCTCCCCCTGAAGGGGGAGACTTAAAAAAGAGCACCTAAGACTTATGATGTTTTTTAAACTTCATAAGTCTGAAAAACGGGAGAATTGAACTGTCCTTTTTAATCCCTCCCCTTCTGGGGAGGGATTGGGTGGGGCTTAACCAATATAACAATGCAATTAGAGAAGAGCATAATCGAAGAATATAACCATCAGCACAATGCAGCGCACCAGCGTAAGTTTGATTTTGTTGCGGCTGATGTAAACGAATTGAATACCATCCTAAAAAAGTTAATTGATTTTAACATAGCCATACCAAGTTGGGCTTTGGGCACAGGGGGCACCCGTTTTGGTCGTTTTTCTGGTGGCGGCGAGCCGCGTAGTTTGGAAGAGAAAATTGAAGATGTAGGTCTGATCCACGCTTTAAACAAAAGCAGTAACTCCATTTCCCTACACATTCCATGGGATATCCCAAAAAATGCTGCCGATATTAAAGCGCATGCCGCCCAGTTAGGTTTGCATTTTGACGCGGTTAACTCCAATACCTTCCAGGACCAGGCATCGCAGGAACTGAGCTACAAATACGGCTCGTTGCACCATGTGGATAAAGCTGTACGCAAACAGGCCATCGCCCACAATATCGAGGTAATAAAATATGGCGTTGAACTGGATTCAAAAGCATTATCTGTTTGGTTATCAGATGGATCAAACTTCCCAGGGCAGTTAAATATGCGTGGTGCTTTTGAGCGCACGCTGGAAAGCCTGCAGGAAATTTATGATGCCTTACCTGCGGATTGGAAAGTTTGGGTGGAATATAAACCTTACGAGCCCAATTTTTATTCGACTACGATAGGCGACTGGGGGCAATCATACCTCCTTTCTTCAAAATTGGGTAATAAGGCACAAACACTGGTTG
>NZ_JBFUKF010000226.1:0-8167 GCF_056400985.1 Mucilaginibacter sp. P4_G9
GGCTGGGCTTATATACCATAAAATCCGAACTGGAAGACCTGTCCATGAAATACATGGAGCGGGAAACTTACCAATTTATTAAAAAGAAGCTGAATGAAAAAAAGGCCGAGCGTGAAAGATTTATCCGCGATTTTATTGAACCGGTAAACAAAGTGCTTGAGGGCCAGGGATTACATGCAGATGTTTTTGGTCGCCCAAAATCTATCCACTCCATTTGGAATAAGATGAAGAAAAAGTCTATCCCTTTTGAAGAGGTATATGATCTTTTCGCTATCAGGATAATTCTGGATAGTGCTCCCGACCAAGAAAAAGCAGATTGCTGGAAGGCTTATAGCATAGTTACCGACCAATACCGACCCAATCCCGACAGGTTGCGGGATTGGATCTCATCGCCCAAAGCAAACGGCTACGAATCATTACATACTACGGTTATGGGGCCCCGCGGTCAGTGGGTGGAAGTACAGATCCGTACCAAACGAATGAACGAGATTGCTGAAAAAGGATTTGCCGCGCACTGGAAATACAAGGAGTCATCAACCGATAGCGGCCTTGATCAGTGGGTGCAAAAGGTTAGGGATATGCTTAAAAATCCTGATTCAAATGCACTCGACTTCCTGGATGATTTTAAAATGAATTTGTTCAGCGATGAGATCTTCATTTTCACCCCGAAAGGGGCGCTCATCCAGTTACCACTGAACGCTACCGCGCTGGATTTTGCCTTCGAGATCCACACCGATGTAGGCGCCAGTTGTATTGGGGCCAAGGTAAACCATAAACTGGTACCCTTAAGCTACAAATTACAGAATGGCGACCAGGTAGAGATCATTACATCCGGCAAGCAAACGCCCAAGGAAGACTGGCTTAACTTTGTGGTTACCGCAAAGGCTAAGGCTAAAATTAAGTCGGCCCTAAAAGAAGAGAAACGGAAAATTGCTGAGGATGGCAAGGAGATATTGGAGCGTAAAATGAAATCGCTCAAGATCACTTACAATTCTGAAAACATACATAAACTGAGCTATTTTTTCAAGCTACAATCAACTCAGGACCTGTTTTATAACATTGCCAAGGGTGTTATTGACATGAAGGACCTGAAAGAATACCAGGCATTTGAAAAAATTGTTGAAAACAAGCCACAGGATAAAATAGAACAGGAACAGGTTCAAAGCCTTATCCGCAACCTTAAATCGAAAGACAGCGATATGCTGCTAATTGGTGAGGATATGCAGAAAATTGACTATAAGCTGGCCAATTGCTGTAACCCTATCCCCGGCGATGATGTGTTTGGCTTTGTTACCGTAAGCGATGGCATCAAAATTCACCGTACCAATTGCCCTAATGCTGCCAAACTGATGGCAAATTACGGCTATCGTATAGTAAAAGCACGGTGGACCAATCAGCAGGAACTGGCATTTTTAACCGGACTCAGGATAACCGGTATTGACGAAGTTGGTCTCATTAACAAGCTAACCACGGTTATTTCAACTGATTTTAAGGTAAATATCCGCTCTATTACTGTTGATAGTGATAACGGAATTTTTGAAGGATCGATCATGGTATACGTTAATGATACTGATCACCTTGAAAACCTGATCAAGAAAATAAAACAGGTTAAAGGCGTTACCGGCGTAAACCGGTTTGACTCGGCTATTGAAAAAGTGTCGTGAGGAAGAGAATCAAGAGTCAGGAAAATGCTACGAAGCTAAAATCCTGATTCTCGACTCTTGTCTCTTGATTCTGTTTTTTATTAATAACTTTGCCTGCTTAACAGACTATTATGCCCCAAACGGATACTATAGCATTGGTTAAAAAAATTTTTGAGGCCTAMCTTGAAAATAAAAACCTGCGCAAAACGCCAGAGCGTTTTGCTATACTCGAAGAAATTTACTCTCGCTCAGATCACTTTGATGTGGAATCATTATACATCCACATGAAAAATAAAAAATACCGCGTTAGTCGTGCCACTGTTTATAACACGCTTGAGCTGCTGGTATCATGCGACCTGGTTACCAAGCACCAGTTTGGTAAAAACATGGCGCAGTTCGAAAAATCATACGGCTATAAGCAGCATGACCACATCATTTGCATTGACTGTGGTAAAGTAGTTGAATTTTGCGACCCACGCATACAACAAATACAGAGCATGATGGGCGATTTGTTAAAATTCGAGATCAAACACCACTCTTTAAATCTTTATGGTAACTGCGAGAAATTAAGAGCAGGTTTTTGTGACAGAAAAATATAACTTTGCCACCTTTCTTATTTAAGTATTGAATTTACAATAACATAAATGGCTGTTGACGTATTATTAGGCCTCCAATGGGGCGATGAAGGTAAAGGAAAAATTGTTGATGTACTTAGCGCAGGTTATGACCTGATTGCACGTTTCCAGGGCGGCCCTAATGCCGGGCATACTTTGGAGTTCGACGGTAAAAAATTCGTTTTGAATACCATTCCTTCAGGTATATTTTTTGAGAATACCATGAACCTTATCGGTAATGGTGTAGTGATTGATCCTATCACCCTAAAAAAGGAAATAGATAAGCTTAAAGATGCAGGACATGATCTTTTAGCTAAAAAGAACCTGCTGATAGCTAAAAAGGCACATTTGATCCTGCCTACACACCAATTACTGGATGCTGCATCTGAAAAGAAAATGGGCGAAGGTAAAATTGGTTCAACCTTAAAAGGTATAGGTCCAACTTATATGGATAAAACCGGCAGGAATGGTTTGCGTATCGGCGATATAACACTTCCTGATTTTAAAGAGAGGTACCAGAAGCTTGTTGATAAACATACAGCTATGCTACAGGCTATGTATGGCGAGGTTGCAAATTTTTCTGAACGTGAGCAGGCGTTTTTTGAAGCTATTGAATTTATTAAAAAATTCCCGCTGGTTGATTCAGAACACCTGGTAAACGATTATATTAAAAAAGGCAAAAAGGTTTTAGCCGAAGGCGCGCAGGGARCCATGCTGGATATCGATTTTGGATCGTATCCGTTTGTAACATCATCAAACACAACAGCAGCCGGCGCCTGTACAGGTTTAGGTATAGCACCACAGCAAATTGGTGATGTAATAGGTATCTTTAAAGCTTATTGTACCCGCGTTGGTGGCGGCCCCTTCCCTACCGAGCTGGAGGATGAAACAGGCGAAGAACTACGCCGTATCGGCCATGAATTTGGCGCTACTACAGGCAGGCCGCGCCGTACAGGCTGGATTGATCTGCCTGCATTAAAGTACGCTATTATGCTTAATGGTGTTACCCAACTGGTAATGACCAAGGCCGATGTATTAAGTGGTTTCGATAAGATCTACGCGTGTACGCACTATAACTATTTAGGCGAAAAAATAGACTACATGCCTTATGATATCTGTTCGGTGAGTCCCGAGCCAATTTTGAAAGAGATTGATGGCTGGAACGAGGATTTGACCGGTATCACCGAATTAAATGAGATTCCTGCGAAACTGCAGTCATACATTGATTACCTGGAAGCAGAACTGAACGTTCCGATAAAATACCTTTCAGTAGGACCTGACAGGGTACAAACTTTAGTATTGCACTAATATGTAAACTCCCGAAGTTTACATACTAAATGCATATAAAAAATTATTAATGATAAGAGGCCGGGTACAACCGGCCTTTTTATTTGCTTGCATTGTAATATTTTTATAAATTTATACCTTAACCTTATCAAAGTCATGTTTAAACCTTCTACACTTAAAACTCTATCTTACATTGCGTTGGCATGTTGTTCACTAAGTTTATTACTTGCTGTATACACGGCCGTTGCATTTGGCCAGTGGCAAATGTATTTAAGTGTTATTTCGTGGTCCTTACTCATTTACTCAAGCTATTTAGGCACAAAGCTTTCTACTTATGAATTATATGATGAGGACCTCAAAAAACTTGGCTATTATATTTACGGTATTTTGTTATTATTTGTGCTTTTCTTATGTTTAAATCTTTCGTTGGGAATATTGGCCGCTATATTTTTGGCAATCACCTTACATAATCAAAAAACAGGATTTGATAGCTGGATGCGTGAAAAAAACAATGAAGTTTAGCTGCTATCGATCTTTATATTGATCATCCATTATCAAAAGGCAGGCATCACCAACTTTTTTCATTTACTTGGTTATTTTTGCAGGGTGATAATACAGGTAAATGATCTGCAAAATTTCAAGCGTAAAGCCCTGCACTGGGCATCAAAATCATTCAATTCGGTGTGTTACCTCGATTCGAATGATTTTGATGATCCATACAGCAAATTTGATACCCTGATCGCCATTGGAGTCAAGGCAGATGTAACAGCCAATACCGGCAATGCATTTGAAGAGTTACAATCCTTCCGTGAAAGTAACCTGGAATGGCTTTGTGGCTTTTTGGGTTATGATCTGAAGAATGAGATTGAAAGCCTAACATCCCAAAATCCAGATAGATTGCAATTTCCAGACCTGTACTTTTTTGCCCCCGAACACCTTATTATAATTAAAGGGAATGAGGCAGAGATCACCAGCGACGATCCGCAACGGATTTTAAGCACGATAAATCAGCAGGAATTAACAGATACTGCAATCAAGCCTCCTATAAGTTTACAAAGCAGGTTTAGCAAACAAGAATATGTTGACGCCGTAACAGCCATACAGGAACATATTACCCGGGGCGATATTTATGTGACCAATTTTTGCCAGGAGTTTTATGCCGAGGATGTGAACATCAATCCACTGACTATATTTTTGCAATTAAATAACATCTCTCCTAACCCATTTTCTACCTTTTTTAAATGGAAGGACAATTACATATTAGGGGCCTCCCCCGAACGTTTTTTGGCTAAGCGTGGCAGTAAATTGGTATCGCAGCCTATTAAAGGAACGGTTAAAAGAGAAACGGAGCTGCAAGCCGATGAGCTGGCTAAACAGGAGCTGCGCAATCACCCAAAAGAATTACAGGAAAACGTTATGATTGTAGACCTGGTACGCAATGATCTCACCAAATCAGCTAAACCAGGTACTGTAAAAACCGAAGATTTATTTGGCATTTACAGTTTCCRCCATGTACATCAAATGATCTCGACCGTTGTATGCGAATTACAGGACGAATTATCGGCCATACAGGCCGTAAAAAACACTTTCCCTATGGGGAGCATGACTGGGGCGCCCAAGATAAGTGCAATGCAATTGATGGAACAATACGAGCGCAGCAGGCGTGGCGTTTACTCTGGTGCAGTAGGTTATTTTAGCGCCGACGACGATTTTGATTTTAATGTGGTAATAAGGTCGTTGCTGTATAATGCTGCAAACGGATACCTTTCTTTTCATGCCGGCAGCGCTATTACTTACCATGCCGATCCGGAGAAGGAGTATGAAGAATGTTTATTGAAAGCAAAGGCTGTTTTAGAGGTATTGGGAGGAAATTGATCCAAAACGAGTTGCAAGGCTCTACTTCTCTGGAACAAAAATCATTGGATTTCCCGCATTTAATGCAACCACAATCTTATCTCCCATCCTCACCTTGATATCCGATCCTACGGCAAAAAATGCCGAAACCGGCTCTTTCTCTAAGTATGGTTTAAACGCTTCACCATAAAGCCCGGTTATATCGGCATCAAAAACATAGTCTTTTACCTTTCCGGTTTGCCATGATATATGCTCCACCTGGTACTCCATTGTACTAATGGTTGTGAGCTTGTTGTACCCCCAATAATGCTCAAAAATAAACTCTTCGGCGCTGCCAGGTTTAATATCAAGCAATTCATTACTGGCAGTAGCACCCAGTTTGTTCCACTTACCATTAAACTTCCACTCGTATAAAAACTGCGTATGGTTATCTTTAGTTTGCGTTATAGAACTGCGCATCGGCATGGCGCTGTAATGTTCTTTGTATAAATTATTGGCGATAACTGCTATTATTGGTTTAGGCACAATTTCACTTACAAAAACAGCCCCGCGCTTCCATTCTATCCCGTCAAAATGCCTTACGTAAAAGCGCAGGTTTACTTCTTCGAAGTTTACATGCCCGGGCCATTTAATGCCGAGTACCTTGGTATCCAGAAACATAAACCCAACCATACTTACCAGGGCCTTTCCCTGCCACATATCAAGTTCTGTTCCGGGCGGTAAATACGTATCCAGTACTTTGGCATCAACTTCGTAATTAAGCATTACAAGGTTTTTCCACTGCGCTTTTAAAAACCGGGGTTTTGCCATGGGGTGAATGGTTGAATAGTCAACGAAAAATTAATTGCAAAATAGCAGAAAACCACTCACCATTCACCCCTCACTAATTTATTTTTTATAATACTTCATAGCCTCTGGTATAAGGTTTTGAATATTGGCAATACGGGTAGCATCGGCAGGGTGAGTACTTAAAAGCTCGGGCGGGGCCTCTCCTTTACTCTGTGCAGCCATTCGTTGCCAGAAAGCTATTGCAGCATGAGGATCATAACCGGCCATGGCCATAAAAGTTAAACCCAGGCGGTCGGCTTCTGATTCCTGGTTGCGTGAATACTTTAACAATACCAGTTGGCCGCCTACACCATAAAGTTGCCCTATAATGGCTTGTGTAGCACTCGATTTATTGTTTGTAGCAGCGCCAACTGCCGCACCGCCAAGCTGCGCGGCCTGTTGCTGTGAAATTCTTTCGGCGGCATGCCTGGCAATGGCGTGGCCAATTTCGTGCCCCATAACAACTGCCAGGTAGGCATCGGTATTGGCTACGGGTAACAGGCCGCTATATACAGCCACCTTACCGCCGGGCATACACCAGGCATTAACTTCGCTGCTTTGTATCAGGTTAAATTCCCATTGAAAACTGTACTGGTCGCCATAACCGTTATCTTTTAAGTAACGCTCAATAGCTACGGCCAGGTTGTTGCCAATTCGCTTAATACGTTGTGCATCGCTTCCACTTGATACAACTTTGGTTTTAGGATCGGATAGGAGTTGTTTATAACTGGCAGCAGCAGATTGATTTACTTCGGCATCGCCAACCAAACTTAATTGCCGGCGACCAGTTAATGGTACAGTTGAACAAGAGAACAGGGCAATGATCATAATCATTGCCAATGCAGGTTTAAAATTTTTCATGATGATCAGGCAGTTTTTTTCTTTAAAAAATTAACTTTCGATTCGGTCCCCTTTAGTAAGCGTTCGATATTTTTTTGGTGGGTTACCAGTATCAGCATGCAAATACACATGCCATAAATTACAACCGACCGAATGGACGTAGGGAATATGAACGAGACTCCTATCGGGTATGTAAACGCTGCTGCAATTGAGCTAAGCGATACATACTTTGTAATTAAAAGCACCACCACAAATACCAGCACACATAATAAAGCGGCATGCAAATGAATAGCTAAAATCATTCCAAAGAGTGTGGCAACGCCCTTACCACCCCTAAAACCGGCAAATACCGGAAACAAGTGCCCCATAACAGCAGCCACCCCTAAGGCCAGTGCATAGTTCATGTAAGATGACGAATTGTAGGCTCCTGTGGTAGAAACCCCTATAAAGAAGGCAAGGTTGGTAGCTGTCCACCCTTTTAAAATATCAAGAAGCATCACAGGTATACCGGCTTGTTTACCCAGTACCCTGAAAGTGTTTGTAGCCCCGGCATTACCACTGCCATATTCCCTTACGTCGATATCGTAAAATGCCAGCCCTATCCAAACAGCAGTTGGTATGGACCCGCAGAGATAGGCCAGAATGAGCGCCGAAACGGAGTATACGTTGATCATTTCCCTGCAATATTACAAAATTGATGTCGTACTAAAGCTTTAATCATAATTTGAACGCCATGCGTTAAACTCCAAATTTTTATAACTAAACCTTAAGTTAAACCCTAAAAACAAGGTTCCAGGATAAATTTACTTTACAGCCTTTAAGCTAAGATCGAGGCTTTTTACCGAATGCGTTAGCGCACCAACAGATATATAATCAACCCCACAATCAGCATACTCTCGTATATTATCAATAGTTATACCGCCGGATGCCTCGGTTATAAACCGTCCGTTAACGATATTAACCGCCTGCCTCAGTTCGGCAAAGTTAAAGTTGTCTAACAAGATACGATTTATGTTGCCTGTTTGCAATACCTGTTCTAATTCTTCCAGGTTTCGTACCTCAATTTCAATGGCCAGTTTTTTATTGTTATCTATAAGATAT
>NZ_JBFUKF010000227.1:0-8157 GCF_056400985.1 Mucilaginibacter sp. P4_G9
ACGTTGTATAGCACGGGTTAATTTTTTGATAGCTTCATCCTGGCCAATAATCTTGCTGGCAACAGTATCGCTCATGTGCAATAGCTTTTGGCTATCGGCCTGGCCTACCCTTTGTACAGGGATGCCTGTCATCATTGATACTACTTCGGCAACATTATCTTCGGTTACAGTATAACGTTTTGATTTTGTTTCGGCCTCCCAAACAGCTTTGGCCTGGTCAAGTTCTGCAATCAAATTCTTTTCAGTATCGCGCAGTTGTGCAGCCTCTTCATATTTCTGGCTACGTACAACCTTGTTTTTCTCAATCTTGATCTGCTCTATCTTTTGCTCAATATCCAGTATATTTTGTGGTACATGAATATTGGTTAAATGCACGCGTGAGCCCGATTCGTCCAAGGCATCGATAGCCTTATCCGGTAAAAACCTATCGGTAATGTAACGGGYAGTTAAGTTAACGCAGGCATTAATAGCTTCGGGAGTATAGGTTACACCATGGTGCTCTTCGTATTTTTCTTTGATCCTGTTCAGGATCTCGATAGTTTCAACAGGAGTAGCCGGCTCAACCATTACCTTTTGGAAACGGCGATCCAAAGCTCCATCTTTCTCGATATACTGACGATACTCATCTAAAGTAGTTGCGCCAATGCATTGTATCTCGCCCCTTGCCAAAGCAGGTTTAAACATATTTGATGCATCAAGCGAGCCTGAAGCACCGCCCGCACCTACTATAGTATGAATTTCATCAATAAACAAAATTACATCAGGTGATTTTTCCAGTTCGTTCATCACCGCTTTCATACGTTCTTCAAACTGACCGCGGTATTTTGTGCCGGCAACCAATGAAGCCAGATCAAGCGTTACCACGCGTTTGTTGAACAATACACGCGATACTTTACGCTGAACAATGCGCAGTGCCAATCCCTCGGCGATAGCCGATTTACCCACACCTGGCTCGCCTATTAATATAGGGTTGTTCTTTTTACGGCGCGACAGGATCTGTGACACCCTTTCGATCTCTTTTTCACGACCAACAATAGGGTCAAGTTTACCATCTTCGGCGGCGCGGGTTAAATCGCGGCCAAAGTTGTCCAATACCGGTGTTTTTGATTTAATGTCTGATACCTTTTTAGGCTGGCTAAATGATTCTTCTTCTTTAAAGTCATCATCACCGCCGGTTGGCGATCCGGGCATTTCGTCAGTTACATCGTTTTTATGTGATTCTACTTCACCTTTAAACACCTCGTAGTTTACGTTAAACTGTACCAATATCTGCGATGCGATATTATCCTCATCGCGCAATATAGATAGCAGCAGGTGCTCGGTTCCAATTACATCACTTTTAAATATTTTGGCTTCCAGATAAGTTATTTTTAATACCTTCTCGGCCTGCTTGGTTAGTGGGATACTGCCAATATGTACATTTGTTCCAATGGTACCTTTAACAGCATCTTCAACAGCGCGGCGAAGTTTTGTAGTATCAACATTCAAACCTTTCAGCAATTTAATTGCTACGCCGTCTCCATCCCGGATAAGGCCCAGTAAAAGATGCTCCGTTCCTATATAGTCGTGCCCAAGGCGTAATGCCTCTTCTCTGCTATATTGAATAACATCTTTAACCCTCGGCGAAAATTTAGCTTCCATATATACCTTTCATTATTATGAACGTCCTAATCTATAAATTTTTTACAAACACGACGTATGACTTAACATTTATCAACAATATTGCCAACATTTAACACTTTGCAGAAACAGACATTCATATGATACGCAAGCTATTAAAGTTTGGGGTTAATTGATAATTTTTATCAAAAAATTCAACAATCACCAAATTCTTTTACAATATACAAACGAAACATACCATTTTGATACAAAAATTTCAAAATAGTTTAAACATTGTGTTAATTAATTATAAATCATATGCTAAAACAGGCATTTCGTCATACCGTATGTCATTTAGGCATTAACATTATCTTTATTCAATGTTTACATATATATACGTGAAATCAAACAAAACAGTTGCCACTTTGCAATGTTAAACGCAATTAAATACTTACAAGTATGTATAAATCATCAAGTATTTAAAATAGCAGTAAATATTTTTTCTGTAACCTGTTTTTTTAGGTAATCAATCAATTTTGGCTCATATTTGAATTCTTTTTTTAATCAATTATAATGGCAGACGAAAAGATCATTTTTTCAATGGCAGGGGTTAGCAAAGTTTATCCCCCGCAAAAAACAGTTTTAAAAAACATTTATCTCTCGTTTTTCTATGGTGCCAAAATTGGCGTTATCGGTTTAAACGGCTCGGGTAAATCATCTTTATTAAAAATTATAGCAGGAATTGATAAGACCAATATAGGCGAGGTTGTTTTTTCGCCGGGCTATACAGTAGGCTACCTAAGCCAGGAACCCGAGCTTGATGCTAACAAAACCGTGCGTGAAATTGTGGAAGAAGGCGTTGCCGAAACCACGGCCTTGTTAAAGGAATACGAAGAGATTAACGAGAAATTTGGCCTGGAAGAATACTACAGCGATGCCGACAAAATGGATAAGCTGATGAATCGCCAGGGCGAACTGCAGGATCAGATTGATGCTGTAAACGCCTGGGAACTGGATACCAAACTGGAGCGCGCTATGGATGCCCTGCGCTGCCCCGAGCCTGATACCAAAATTTCGGTACTATCTGGAGGCGAACGCCGCCGGGTTGCCTTATGCCGCTTATTATTAAAAGAACCGGATGTTTTACTGCTTGATGAACCTACCAACCACCTGGATGCCGAATCTATTGATTGGCTGGAGCAACATTTACAACAATATAAAGGTACCGTTATAGCCGTAACCCACGACAGGTACTTTTTGGATAACGTAGCCGGATGGATCCTGGAGCTTGACCGGGGAGAAGGAATCCCATGGAAGGGAAATTATTCCTCATGGCTGGATCAGAAAGCCAAACGCCTGGCCCAGGAAGATAAGAGCGAAAGCAAACGCCAGAAGACCCTGGAGCGCGAGCTGGAATGGGTACGCATGGGACCAAAAGGCCGTCATGCCAAATCAAAAGCGCGTTTAGGTAATTACGAAAAACTGGCATCCGAAGAAACCAAAGAACGCGAAGATAAACTGGAGCTATTTATCCCGCCAGGCCCACGTTTAGGTAACATCGTAATTGAGGCCAATGGTGTAAGCAAATCATATGGCGATAAATTATTGTTTGACAACCTGAGCTTCTCGTTGCCTCCTGCGGGTATAGTTGGCATTATAGGTCCCAACGGTGCAGGTAAAACCACCCTGTTCCGTTTAATTACCGGGCAGGACCAGCCGGATGCGGGCACCTTCCGTGTAGGTCCAACCGTTGCCTTAGGATATGTTGACCAGATGCATGATGACCTTGACCCCAACAAATCTGTTTGGGAAAACGTTACCGGCGGACTCGAAACCATCATGGTAGGCAACAAACCGCTTAACTCACGGGCCTACGTTTCCAAATTCAACTTTAACGGCGCCGATCAGCAGAAAAAGGTAGGTGTATTATCGGGCGGCGAGCGTAACCGCGTGCACTTATCCATCACCCTAAAAAAAGGATCGAACGTACTGCTGCTGGATGAGCCCACCAATGATATTGATGTAAATACCTTACGTGCATTGGAAGAGGCCCTTGAAAATTTTGGTGGCTGCGCAGTAGTGATCAGCCACGACCGCTGGTTCCTGGATAGGATTTGCACCCACATCCTCGCGTTTGAAGGCAACTCGCAGGTTTACTTTTTTGAAGGAAACTATTCTGATTACGAAGAGAACAAGAAAAAACGTTTAGGTGATATTGCACCTAAGAGGATTAAGTATAAGAAGTTGACGGTGTAGCAGCCCCTCTAAACTGCGCGGCATTTGTGAACACCTTTAAAAAATAAGCAATAGTGAATCTCCCCCTGAAGGGGAGACTTTTGAATTGCGTCCCCAATATCGCCAGACTTACGGATTTTTAAACCCCGTAAGTCTTTATCAATCAGTTACTACTTTACATTAATACTCCCAATCCCATACCCTACATTCCCATTCATGTTACTCCCCTGCAAAATAACCGAGTATCCCGCGTTGCTATCTGATGCATAAAAAGAAACATGCGCTTTTCCATCCGAATCGGTAATTAAATTAGGCTCCCAATGGATAGTTGAGCGTAAGTCGGGATTAACTATTTTATCCTTAATGCTATACTTTGGCCTGTAAAAAACAGACGGAACACTGAACGGCAAAGGCTTGTATAAATACCGGCCGATAGTATTGTCGATCACGGGACCATGGCCAGAGCGGGTGGTGATCTCCACAATGGCAAAATCGGATGCGTTTAATCGTGACCATTTACCTTTGAAATAATTGGCTGTATTACCGGTAGTAGTCATAACTTCTATTCCCTTAATGTCTTCTGCCAAATTTGTTTGAAGATAGTTTTTCATTAATTCAGGGCCATTATATGGACCTCCCGCAAAAACCAGCATAACGTTTGTTCCATCCACAAAAAACTTAATGGCCCTGTCTTTCACAAAAAACCAGTCCTTAACACCAATATTTAATGGCCAGCTTACTCCTCCGGTGGTATCTGTCAAAAAAAACATTTTTCCCATATTCTCGCCGGCTTTTGTGCTTTTGCCAACCAAAGTCATTGATCCTACCCTAAACCCTTCCACGTGTTCTTGTAACAAATCCAAAAAAGTTTTCCTACCCGCTTGCTCCAGTTCGGCCTGATCAATAACTACATCAGCATTACCCGGCCCATTTAAATTATTTGAACCCTTGATTATTTTTTTCGCACGAATATTTACCTGTCTTAACAAATGTCCTTTTAAACCTGCATCATCCATATTTTTTATCCTGCGCGCGTAATTATTCATATAGTTTAGCAGGATGCTATCATTTTGAGTGGTATATAACGCGTTACTAAAAACAGGTTTTGCAAAAACCGGCGGTTTAAAATCGTCCACCACGATACTTAAGTTAAACGATTTGCCGTTTTTATTGCGTGCCTGTATTACATAGGCAGGTGTATCCAACGGCAAAATATCGGTGAACGTAAACCGGCCCATTGCATCCGTGGTAGTATCCATCATCATCTGCGGTTTTTTGGACAGTAGCAGTATATGCGTGTTGCGGATAGGCTTGTTAAAAATATTGCGCACCCGGCCGCTTATTTTAAAATCTGGTTCGGTATTAAATKCCGGCTTCGCGCCAGGCTTAACTACATTATCCCAATTATAACCAACCCACCCCTGGGTGAGCAACAGGTTATCCAGGTCAAGTTTTCTTTTGGCAGATGAATCTGACTTAAAATAATAACCAGCCTCTTCTACCTCGCCTTTTAAATCGGAGGTAAGCAACATATAATTACGGACGTTATTGGCAGTGTCGGCTTTAACTTGTGCTTTATCGGTAACTGCCAATGAGAAATTCCCCTCAACCGGCTGTCCGTTCTGATCAGTAACCTTTACTTCGAGGTTTATGCTGTCCCTTTTATTGAATGATGATCTATAGGGTTCGATATCAATATGTAAGGCATCATGATGATCAATAAAAACAATCCGGTCATTCAATGGCCGCAGCATATTATCCAGCAACGTAAACCGTCCCACCCCGGTCGGGAAAGCGCTTTTAGGTACCACAACGCAAAGCAGGCCAGCGGCTACATTTACAGCCGCCGCATAGCAAACAAGCCCCCTGGCCTGTCCCACTATATAGTACTGACTGTTTAAAGGCCGACTGCCCCATGCGGCCGATATGTTCACGATTAGTGAATCCGTACCTGTATCTTCTATGCGTAAAACTGTTCCATAGTCTTTTACCTCAGGCAAGGGATAAGTTTTCAATTGCCCGTTTTTAAACATTACGTTTGCCGTGTACTTTTCGCCGGCTTTGGGTATTATGTCAAAAGCGCCCATGCCACCGTGGCCGGTTTTTAAAGCAACTATCTTTTGCCGATGCTGATCAAATACATCGGCGTTAACTGTAACAGACCGACCATCCTGTCCTATCGCTTTAAAGCCAATATGAGCGGGTAAACCTGCAACTATGTTACCACCCTCGGGCATAAACTGCAGATCGATGTCGTTTTGCCGGGATGATGTTACCGGTATCAAGGTTTCCTGTCCGTCGTTTTCGGCCTTTGGGTCTTTGGCATTTAGCACCAGTCCATCTTTAACCTCATTTGATTCCAGCGAAAACACCAACTCAGCTATGCCATCAAGGTTTGTTTCCTGGCTTTTGTGATATAACACCTTGGTTCCATTTTTTACAATCAGTTCCAATGTTTTTAACCGCAACGGTATCTTGTCCTCTTGGTTAAATCTTAAGATTACGTGAGCTTTGCCAGGTTCTTTTTTCAGGTCTATCGCCGAGTTTACCTGCCATTCGTTTACAGCAACGCCGCCTACATAAACATCTTTTTTAAAAATGTAATCCTCGCCAAAGTTGCGCATCCAGTTGGTATAAGCATTTATACGGTACTTGCCTTTGGTAAACACTTTGGCATTCAAACCAATATTTCCCCAGCTTAGCCCCGCCGCCACCGGGAACATGAAACGTTTCACCATCACGTTTTTTTCGTTGATAAACTCCATGTAAAACAAGCTATTTAATGAAGAACCCGTTAAGTACGCGGCATTAAACAAATAAGATTTAAACCAGATGGTATCACCTATGGCATAATAAGGTTTATCAAAATGGATGTACAGTTTTTCAACAGGAGATGCCTTTTGAGTGGAATCCATCAGGGCGCCGATCTTCTTAATAGATAAAGTCTGCGCACTTTGTGCAAAGCTTTTTTGAGAAGCGTATAAAAAGCACAAACAGCAAAGCGCTGCTTTTAAACACTTTAACTTCATAAGGCTGGTATGGCGAAGTTTATTTTATGAAGTTAGGGTTTTTATTTTAAAACAATCAATAACAGAATAATATTACCAGGCCATCTTTTTCCGGGATAGCATTATTGGGAACGCATGTCGTTTAACTGCAATCCTACATCACTCCCATCACTTTTTTACCCTAACTATCAATTCCTTATGTCAACTCAACAAAAAATTCCTTAACTTGCCATTTTMTAATTATAATACTTAAGGCCATGACAGAGACGCTGGACATCAAGATCACCAAGACTACCCATTCCCGTTTAGCAGAAACGGATTTTGACAACTTACCATTCGGAAAAACATTTTCTGACCATATGTTTATGGCCGATTATGCTGATGGTGAATGGAAAAACCTACAGGTCGTTCCCTATGGCGAAATTGGACTTAGCCCGGCAATTTCTGCTTTACATTACGGCCAGGCATTTTTTGAAGGTTTAAAAGCTTACAAACATGCCGATGGAAAAGTAACCATTTTCCGCCCCGATAAAAACGCAATCCGCTTTAACAAATCGGCAGAAAGGCTTTGTATGCCATCCCTGCCCGAAGAAATATTTTTACAAAGTATGGCGGCCGTGGTTGATATAGACCGCGAATGGGTGCCATCAAAAGCTAACCATGCTTTATACATCCGTCCGTTTATGTTTGCTACAGATCCTTACCTGGGTGTAACCCCATCAGCAACCTATAAATATATGGTGCTTACAGGCCCTGTAGGACCATATTTTTCAAAAACACTGCGTGTAAAAATTGAAACATACTATACCCGCGCTGCCGAAGGTGGTATGGGCTATGCAAAAGCAGCCGGCAACTATGGTGGTTCGATGCTACCCGGCCGTAAAGCAACCGAAGAGGGCTTTGATCAGTTGATATGGACAGATGCTAAAGAGCATAAATATATTGAAGAAATGGGCGCCGCCAATGCCATGTTTATGCTTGATGGCAAACTTATTACCGCCGAAGCTAAAGACACCATATTAGATGGCGTTACCCGTAATACCGTTATTACCTTAGCCAAGGAGTGGGGTATTGCCGTTGAGGAACGCAAGGTTTCTGTGGCAGAAATTATTGAAGGGGCTAAAAATGGCAAACTTACCGATGCATTTGGTGCAGGTACTGCCGCAACCATAGCTTCGGTAGGTTCAATAAGTGTTGATGGCGAAGAGTACTTTTTAAGCGACCCGAAAACACGTGAATTCTCGCAAAAAGTATTGGCAACCCTTGATGCTGTAAAATATGGCCGCGAACCAGATACCCATGGATGGAATTACCT
>NZ_JBFUKF010000228.1:0-8108 GCF_056400985.1 Mucilaginibacter sp. P4_G9
GACAGGCTCAAAATCATCATCTGCACTTTCAAAATCTGTAAAGTTCTTTAAAATTTGTTTTTCGTCATGAGTGTATGGATAACGTTCTTCATGTAAGGCTAACATTTTTTTAAGCGAATATGATTCCAGTAATTCATGTAAGTCCCAGAAATCCTTTTTTCTTCCTGTTCTGGATACTACATCAATTTTCATGGCAATAATTTCTTCTAAAGTGGCTAACCTGATATTATTCCTTTCCAAAATGTTCCTGATAAAAGGATCTGTATAATACAGGTCGAGCTTAACCGCATTATCTTTGTTATTTCCAATGAAATAAGAGGTACCTGTACCAATCAGGCCGGTATTTGAAGTGTCGGTATAAGAGAATGTGCCTTTTAAATATGCGTCTATTGTATCAAAGTCTATAGAGTTGTAAGCCGCGTCGGTAAAAAGATCAATATCATCTGACATCCGATGGCCAATTTGTAAACTCAAAGAAGTTCCACCTACAAGGCGGAACGCCCCTAAAACTTCCGTTTGCATTAGCGTTTCGAGCGACGATTTTAATATTGGTGTAACAGTATTCCATTGAAGCATGCTTCTCATAATTATATCAGGCATTAATCATGAACCTTCTCCAGTTCATCCTTTCCATAAAAACGCTCCAGTTCTTTTTTTTCCTGGATATTTCCTCTTTCCAGCACACGTTTTATAATCGCCTTTTTTTGCCTTATCCAATCTATTTTTTTCATGTCGGTATCCCAAAAAATTACCGGTCTGAATTGTGAAAGATCGGGATGCACATCCTGTTCCTGCTTAAGCTTCTCCTGTTTAATATCGTAATACAATTGCAGCATCATCAGGTAGCCCTCCTCGAATCCTAAAGCGCTTTCAATTTTTAAGGCCAGCGGGAGATTCATTTTTCTTTTCCCTTTTGTAATGTCGCCCAGTAACTGCGGGTGCGTATTTAAAGATAGGGCAAAAGGTCTTTTAGCCAGCTTCCTTTTTTTAAGCTCGCGTTCCAGTAAAATTCCGGGATGAAGTCCTTTTAATTTATCTATTTTATTTGGCATAGCAATAAGACAAATATAAACAAAATTGTTTACATTTTTAATAACCACCCCCCCCTTTTAAGAGTATTATCCCGTAAGCCATCCTCCAAACATAGCGTAATACTACTCGCCCGAAATCAGTAGTAATACTAAGACTATTGCCTGCAGCCACCTATAACTTTACAACAAGGAAGCAAGCCGAAAATCCTGCAACAAAAAAAGAGTAAGCACCCGGGGAGCCGAAAACGGGACAAATAGATTAGGCACAAACTAAACCTAAATGAAAAAGTTAATTTTTATGACAGCCGCAATGCTCATAATTGCGGCCAACAGTTTAAATGCGGCCGACCGTAGTGAAGGCGGATACGCCGGAACACGCGACCAGGGGCATGATGAGGTGGTTTACAATTTTTTGAAGCACTTTAGTTATGAACAGTATTATTATGCGTACGATTTTCAATTCATCAGCAACAACAACGCCCGGGTTGATGCTATGGATTTTTCAATATTTGCCGGTCATGGTAATCAATGGTACATCGCCACTACATCAGGTGGGGTAAGCTTTCCATCAGCAGGTACAACATCCGCCAAAGGATATGGCGACTGGAACTGCGAGTTTCTTGCCTTTGAATCGTGCGATGTAGTGCCCAGCCCTATTGAACAGGCCGACTGGTACACCAACTGGACGCAGGATGGGGGGATATTTGATGGCCTGCACCAGGCCTGTGGTTTCAGAACGCTGTCATGGCAATCAACAGACCAGGATGTTACAGATTATTATGGAGGCGCCATTCATGCCGGTTACGCGGTTTGGCAGTCATGGTTTGATGCTATTAACAACGAAGCCCGGTCTGACGAAAAGGGTGCCTGTGTTATGAACCCTACCTGTGAGTTTGATACCCACGCCTCCTTTGCACCAGACCCCTCACCTAACGATAACAGTTTAAAGGTATGGTACCAATACTAATATTTAAAAAATAAAAAACTTATCATGAAAAATTTATTCAATATAACAAAAGCAACCCTGTTTACTGTTATTGTACTAACGGTTGCAGCCTGCCACGGGGTTGATAAATCTGAACCAGGCAAAAATAAGATCAGTTACGGTCCGGCTGCTACTTTTCCCGACTATGAAAAAATACCGTTGAACACCTACACAACAGACGAGGCCAAACTGGATGAAGGCGCTGCGCAGAAAATATTAACCCAATCACTGGAATACGCGGGTGCGGCAGGTAAATTTAATTTAAAGGAACCTGTTAGAGAAGGCGGCATGCTTTGGTATAAAAACCCGGCAGATCCATCGGCCATATTAAACATTAATTTAGATAACGGCGATATCGCGCTAAGCACCGGAATGCGCGCCTATGCCGGTAACGAATCGACAAAGGACCTTTTAAAGAAAGATGCTGCGGCGGCAATGGCTTTAACCCATTTAAGAAAACTATCGCTTACCGGCAATACCAAAGATGAGTATGTAATGGCACATGTTGGCGGGTTAAACGTGGGTGTTCATGATAACAACGGGAACAACACGGTTTTTGAAAAATTCACCACCGTAAGGTTCGACAGAAAATTTGGCGACATCCCCGTTGAAGGCCACTCCAGGATCATCATTCAAATGGCCGAAGGTGGTAAATTAACCGGCCTTACCCGGCATTGGGCCTCCTTCAAGGGCAGCAGGGTGCAGCCTGAGGCTATGGTTGTTCCGGATGATTTAAAAAGATCATTTGAAAAGCACATCCTGAGCGAAAATACAGACGCTATCAGCATCATTGTTAAAAAAATAAGCCTGGTATATTATGACCAGGGCCATGGGTTAATAGAACCCGCCCTGCGTGCCGAATGCGAAACTGTTTATAAAACCAGCGCTACAGATACTACCACCAGGGTTTTCCCTTATGACATCATCGAGCCTATTTTAAAAAATCCGCGCCAAACGTATTCATTTATGCATGATAAGGCCCGTGCACCAAAAAATACATCCGACGATGGCAAAAACGAGCAACCTATTCCAAGAGGTAAAGACGAGGGCAGGCGGGATACAACCCGCTATAATCAATAACAAAACTTTATAAAACTTAATTAAACCTTATAAAACTTAAACTTTATTACATAAAACCCTGCCGGTTAATTTCCAGGCAGGGTTTATTGTTTTGATAAACTTTGCTACTATCTTTAAAAAACATCCCGTTTCAAATACAAAATCAATACATGTACGACAACTCATGTCGTACATATATTAAAAAAGTATCAATGTAATATATTTACTGTCAATTACTTATATAAGAAATAGATTTATTTTCCTGATTTTTATGCACAGGGGTTTCACTATTGAAACGGAACACCTTACGCTTTCCGCTTATACCGGTATTAAATCACTTCTGCCATCGGCGCCAAAACCTGTTCTTCATCCCCCTTCCCTATCATTCCGTTTATCGAAAAATGCATTTTTAAACACTCTAAAAAGTTTTGGATGGCTGGTGTTTGCTTGCAGGTAGCGGCGTACCAGGCCCGTTTTGCAATACTGTGATGTAATGATTTTGTAACAATATTGCGACCTGCAAGGTATGGTTTCACAATCCAGTCGGCCATAACGCTGATGCCGAGGCCCGCATTTACCATCTCGATGGTGGCATCGGTGTAGTGGATCCGGTGCAAAGTTTTGGGCTTTACCTGCTGCGCCTGGATTAACGATTCTATCACCGGGGTGTCCTGGTATGAGGGATCATAGAGCGGTAAAATCAGCTCCTCATCCTGGAAATCGGTAACATGAATTACGTCTTTTTTTGCCAGCGGATGGTCCTTACAAATGATGGCCACCAGGTGGTCTTCGAAGATATGCTCGTATGTTATTTTGGGGTTGATCATCTGCGTACGCACGATGCCAATGTCCAGTTCGCCGCGCATCAAATACTCCAGCGGGCGGCGCGTTGCATCCGATAAAATGTGTATATTGATATCAGGCCAGCGGTTTTTGTAATATTTGATGATGCCTGGCAGCCAGTGGTAAGCCGTATAACATTGCATGCTGATGGTGAGCTTTCCGGTCTTCCCGTTCTTGTAATTCTGGATATCTTCCTCCAAAGAATTGATCTCAGCAAGGATCTTTTCGGCACTCCGCAGGAAGCGGTAACCATGCTCAGAAAGGTGCAGTTTTTTCCCCTGACGATGGAAGACCTCGATGTCCATTTCGCGTTCCAATTCTTTCAATTGATGGCTCAGTGCCGACTGTGTAAGGTGCAAAGTTGAGGCCGCTTTGGTAAGCGATCCTTCCTTTGAAATGGTATCAACCAAACGGAAATGATGCAGCGCGATATTCATATATTAGTTTTTCTAATGATTATGACAAAATTAATTCATTTTCCTAATATATGCTATACCTCTACATTTGCCGTGTACAAAATACACCACAATGTTACAAATACCTTCAAAACGATTACTTCTGTTTTTAGGTGTTTTTTATGTCATCCAGGCTCAGGCTCAGCAAAAGGTTCTCAATATTAAAGATGCTGAACAAATGGCGCTCGCTAATTACGGTACCATTAAGTCGAAAGCAAACCAGCTAAACGCTGCGAAGGCATACTTAAAAGAAACACGTACAGAATATTTACCAGATGTAAGCATCTCGGCCCAACAGGACTACGGAACCGCTAATGGCCAAAATGGCCCTTTATTTGGTTACCATGGTTTATCAGTAGCGTCATCAGGTCCTGCATTACCTAAGCAGAACTGGAACTCGGCATTCGGCTCTCTTTACCTCAGCAACGTAAGCTGGGATTTTTTCAGCTTTGGCAAAGCCAAAGAGAAAGTGAAAGTGCAGCGCTCCGTAGTAACCCGCGAAGAAAGCGACCTTTCGCAGGAACAGTTTCAGCACCAGATACGTGTAGCAAGTACCTACCTCAATTTATTGGCAGCCCAGCAACTGGCAAAGGCCCAGCAGGATAACCTAAACCGTGCAATTGAGCTGCAAAAAGTAGTGACCGCCCGCGTAAAGAATGGTCTTAACGCAGGTGTTGATTCATCGTTAGCAAATGCCGAAGTATCGAACGCCAGGATAGCTTTAACCAATACGCAGCAAACCGTACAGGAGCAAAGTAACCAGCTTTCTATCTACTTAGGCGTTCCGGCACAGGAGTTTTTGTTAGATAGCGCTTTTATTACCAAAGCCCCGGCTAATCTGGCCGCGCAAAGCGCCGTTGCAGCTACCGATCATCCCTCATTGCGCTATTTCCAGAATCGTATTGGTGTAAGCGACGAGCAGGCTAAATATTTAAAAACCTTTGCTTATCCCACCTTTAGCCTCTTCGGTGTTTACCAGGGCCGGGGATCTGGTTTTAATTATGATTATGGCTCCAACCAAAACAGCTTTAGCAGCAGCTATGGCGCCGGTGCCGATCCAACCCGCTACAACTACCTGTTTGGCGTGGCAATGGTATGGAATTTTACTACCCTGTTCAGAACGCATTACCAGGTGCAGTCTCAAAAATACACCTCAGCCCAATTCAAAAATGATTACGACCTGGTAGCCCAGCAATTACAGGCCCAGCAGGTATTAGCCGAAACCCGCATCAGCAACGCGCTTAAAAATTACCGGGAAGTACCGGTTGAAGTTAAAGCCGCCAGTGATGCCTATATACAAAAGTATGCCCTGTATAAAAACGGGCTATCAAACATTGTTGATTTTACGCAGGCGCTTTACACACTTAACCGTGCCGAAATTGACAAGTATATAGCCTCAAACAACGTATGGCAGGCATTGCTCTACAAAGCCGCCGCTACCGGCGACTTTGGCTTATTTATAAATAATTTTTAATAACAGATACACATATATAATGGGAATGATAAAAGGGGCGCTTCAAAAACCAATTACCATATTGGTTATAGTAGCCGGGTTGTTTTTTTTCGGGATAAATGCGGTACGTACCATCAAGATCGATATTTTCCCTGATCTTAACCTGCCGGTCATCTATGTATCCCATCCTTACGGCGGTTTTACCCCAAACCAGATGGAGGCTTACTTTGGTAAGCAATATGTTAACCTGCTGCTGTTTGTTTCGGGCGTTAAAAGTATCGAAACAAAAAACATACAGGGTTTAACATTAATAAAAGTTACTTTTTACGAGGGAACCAATATGGCCCAGGCAGCGGCCGAGGTCACGAGTTATACCAACCGGGCGCAGGCTAACTTTCCGCCGGGCTCGCAGCCGCCTTTTATTTTAAGGTTTGATGCCTCTACATTACCTGTTGGGCAGCTGGTATTAAGCAGCCCCAAACGTAATAATAACGAATTGCTGGATTATGCGCTGGTATATGTAAGATCGTCCTTTACATCTATACCCGGTTTGGTTGCCCCTGCTCCGTTTGGTGGTAACCAGCGTACAGTAGTTATAAAGGTTGATCCGGGTTTGCTGCGTTCGCACAATTTAACCCCCGATCAGATTGTGACTGCCCTGCGCGAAAACAACCTGAACACTCCTGCCGGTAACGTACGCATAGGCGATTATAATTACCTTACCCCTTCCAACACCACTATTAAGGAGATCAAGGATTTTGGTGATATCCCGCTGTATAAAAACGGGATTCAAACGGTGTTTATGCGCGATGTAGCCATTGTTGAAGATGGCGCCGATATAACAAACGGTTACGCCCTCATTAATGGCAAGCGTTCGGTTTACCTGCCTATTACCAAATCGGCAACAGCATCTACATGGGATGTGGTACAAAATCTTAAAAAAGCCCTACCGCGTTTCCAGGCTTTACTGCCGCCGGATGTTAAGCTGTCGTTCGTGTTTGATCAATCGGTATATGTAATAAACGCGGTTAAAAGCCTGGCCGAGGAAGGAGCCATAGGTGCGGTACTTACCGGTTTAATGGTATTACTATTCCTGGGCGACAGGCGCGGCGCGTTGATTGTAATATTAACCATCCCAACCTGTATCATATCTGCTATATTCTTTTTGGCCTTATTCCATCAAACCATTAACATCATGACACTGAGCGGCCTTGCGCTGGCCATCGGCATCCTGGTAGATGAATCAACGGTAACCATCGAGAATATACACCAGCATTTTGATATGGGCAAACCCAAAGCATTAGCCATATGGGATGCCTGTAAGGAGATAGCCTTCCCAAAATTGCTTATCCTGTTTTGTATCCTGGCAGTATTTGCACCTGCCTTTACCATGACCGGGATACCGGGCGCATTATTCCTGCCGCTGGCATTGGCTATTGGCTTCTCCATGATCATATCATACTTTCTGGCCCAAACCTTTGTACCTATCATGGCTAACTGGATTATGGTGAACAAGCATGAAGACCATAGTCATCCTGATGGTTTTGCCCTGGAGGATGAAGGGGAACCCTGGGAGCAAAAAGAAAAAGCTATGAAAATAGCCCTTGAACATCCCGGCGAAAAAGCAACCCGGTTTGACAAGTTCAGGGACAGTTTTATGCACCTGATGGACCGCATGCTGCCTTACCGGAAATTATTGGTAACCGGATATGTTATTTCGGCAGTCGGACTTGCTTTTTTACTCTTCAACATTATTGGCCGCGATGTATTGCCTAAAATTAACACGGGCACTTTCCAGGTACGTTTGCGTGCCCCCGATGGCACACGTTTGGAACGTACAGAAATTATTGCGGTTAAAGCCCAACACATTTTGGCAACGCTTGTAGGTAAAAACCATATTGCAATAACCTCTACTTTTGTAGGTTCGCACCCGTCGTCGTTTTCAACAAACCCTATTTATTTGTTTATGGCGGGGCCGCAGGAGGCTGTGATGCAGATTAGCTTAACTGAAGATTATAAAGTACCCAACCTGGATAATCTGAAGGAAAGATTCAGAATCGCGATTCACAAAGAACTGCCTGGGATTAAGCTTTCTTTTGAGCCGATAGAACTTACCGATAAAATTTTAAGCCAGGGATCGCCAACACCTATTGAAATTGCACTATCGGGCAAAAACAAAAAACAAAACCAGGAGTTTGCCTTTAAAATACTGGATAAATTAAAAGATATCAAATATTTACGCGATGCGCAGATAGCTCAATCCTTCAATTACCCGTCTATAG
>NZ_JBFUKF010000229.1:0-8046 GCF_056400985.1 Mucilaginibacter sp. P4_G9
GGCTTGAGTACTACCCTGCTCGAAAAATGCGTAGCGCTTCATCCCGAAGCTGTGGTTTTGTTAGATGAGCAATACCGGATGAACGAAGCTATTATGGGCTTTTCATCAAGAGAGTTTTACGAGGATAAGTTAAAGGCGCATGCTTCGGTAGCTAACCGTTTACTTTTTAATGGCGATATGCCGGTTACGTTTATTGATACGGCCGGCGCCGGTTTTGAAGAACAGCAGGCAGGTACCAGCACTTTTAATCCCGATGAAGCGGCATTGTTATTTAAACATTTAAACAGATTGGTAACAGCAATCGACCCGACAGAAAAGTTCCCGTCTATAGCCATCATATCTCCTTATAAAGAACAGATCAGGGTGCTGAACGATCAATTACTTAATAACCCGAATTTGTTAACGTTTATAGAAAACATTTCGGTAAACACCATCGATAGTTTCCAGGGACAGGAACGGGATGTGGTTTACATCAGTCTTACCCGCAGCAATGCCGGGGGCGAAATCGGTTTCTTATCGGATATCCGCAGGATGAATGTGGCCATGACCAGGGCCCGCAAAAAGCTGGTAGTTATTGGCGATAGCGCGACCCTTACAAGATTGAAATTTTACGCCGATTTTATTGATCATGCCGAAAAACTGGGTGGGTATCAAAGCGCCTGGGAATATGCAGAGGATTAAAAATGTCGCATATCGCCCTCAGGTAGTCGTTTACACACATCTTCGATATTAATTACGATGAGTATTTTTACGAAAAACAATTCAAGCAGCTTCTGTTTCAAATAACCTGGTTGCAATAGTGTTGTAAGTAAAATTAACCAAGAAATATGATCAAAATTGGCCGCCCTAATATTGAGGATGCACCTTCATGGTATCCATATTTTTTTAATTTAGTTAAAGGCGATGAGCTGATGGGGGCTTTGCAAAGCAACAAACAGCAAATGCTCGACCTGATCAACTCGATCCCGTCAACAGCAGAAAACCATAGATACGCCGAAGATAAATGGACAGTGAAACAGGTTTTCATTCACCTTGCCGATGACGAACGATATTTTGCCTACAAGGCTTTTTGTTGTTCAAGACAGGTAGATGTATACCTGGAAGTTCCGCAAGGCAAGGATTATAACCGGGACTTTAACGCAACCAACCGAACATTAAATGATATAGCCGAAGAATTAATAACGATTAGGGAAGCTACTATCAGCCTTTTTAAGCACATGACCGATGCGATGCTGGATTTCAAATTTGACGGAGCGCCGGTTTATACAGCAAGAAGTTTAGGTTGGATGGCTGTTGGGCACAATATCCATCATTGCAATCTTTTAAGGGAAAAGTATCTTGGATAAGATCAGTAATATCAAATGCAAAAGGCTTAAAATGGGATAGCCGGTGACTATCCCATTTACCTTAATATGCTTTGTTTAAACCGCGTCTGATAATGAGCTAAATGTAAAATCCCTGATCTTTAGTGGTGGTATCAGGTAGCTGCGGTAACTTTCTACACTGATGCTGCGTTCCTGTTTACCAAGGGCTTCCAGGTTGTTCAGCATAATAACCGGGCTTTCATTAAAGCGGAAGTTTTTAACCGGGAACTTGATTTTACCATTCTCGATATAAAACGTACCATCGCGGGTAAGCCCGGTTAACAGTAACGACTGTGGATCAACCATACGGATGTACCACAGGCGAGAAACCAATATCCCTCTTTCGGTGCTTTTGATCAGATCCTCAATACTGGCATCGCCACCATCCATAATGATATTACCAGGACCAGGCATTGGTTTTACGCCCTTTTTATCGGCCCAATAACGCGAATAGCTCAGGTTTTTAACTACGCCCTTATCTATCCACATTGTTTTTTCACGTGGCAAACCTTCGCCGCTCCAGGTTGATGAAGGCAGATCAGGATTAAACGGATCGGAGTAAATATTTACTTTTGGGTCTACCAGTTGCTCACCCAAGCGGGTACCTCCACCCTTCTTACTTAAAAAGCTGCGCCCTTCCTCGGCACTCCGCGCATCAAAGCGAAACATGTTCTCCAGCATATAAGTGGCCGCAACCGGTTCCAGTATCACAGTATATTTTCCGGGCTCAATGGCTTTGGCTCCGGATGAACTTAAACATTTGCCGGCCGCAACTTTAGTGGCGGTAAATGTATCCAGCTTATTTACATCTGTAAACCCTTTTGCGGCATAACCCGAAGCGGTACCTGCCTCGTTGCGTGTTGTTACCGAAAAAGTAACATCGTTGCCTTTATTATAGGCAAATAAACCCTTTGAATTCATCATCGCGTTAAAGCTGGTTGAATTTTCAAGGAAACCAGCCGCGGTAAGTTTAGCTTCTTTGGTAACCGATAGGCTTTTAGCCACCAGTCCGGCACGGCTATCGGGTGTCATCCCGGCTGTATTTGCATTGTAGGTAACAGAATCCGGAAAATCATGCGGACCCAACATCGGCATATACTCCGGATTAGCAGGCGCTAACTGAGCAAGTTCTTCCGACCGGCGCACTACTCTTTCCAGCGCGGCATCATCAAACTCATCAATGGTGGTAGTACCTACCTTTTTCCCAAAAACAGACGTTACAGACAGCCCGATAGTACTGATATCGCCTGCTGTAGATACAGCGTTTAACGCATAACGGATATTACCACCCTCACTTCCATTTATACTTACCTCGCACTCTTCGGCTTTTGAATAGGCAAGCACTTTCTTTAATAAAGCCTGTGCTTCTTCTTTATTTAATATTGGCATAATTCAGTTATCCGATCTTTCTTTTAGTGTTGATTACATTAACCCCTTTAAACAGCGCGGTTGAAGCGCCATGCGATACCGCGCTTGATTGCGCAGGCTGACCTTTACCATCGTTAAAAGCACCGCCTAAACGATAATCCCGCTCGTCGCAAACTTGTGCACAGGAATTCCAGAACTCCTGTGTATTGGCCTGGTAAGCTACATCATTAAGCATCCCCGCTATTTTACCATCTTTGATCTCGTAAAATAGCTGACCGCCAAACTGGAAGTTATAACGCTGCTGATCGATAGAGAAAGAACCATCGCCTATGATGTAAACGCCTTTTTCCACGTTTTTGATCATTTCGTCGACACTTAGCGGAGTTTTACCGGGCTGCAGGGAGACATTCGGCATGCGTTGAAATTGCACATCCTGCCAGCTTTGGGAGTAGCAACATCCCTGGGATTCATTTAACCCTATAATATGCGCCTGGTCGCGGATGGCCTGGTAATTTACCAGCACACCATCTTTAATGATATCCCATTTTTTACATTTAACCCCTTCATCATCATAACCTACCGCGCCTAAAGAGCCTACCTGGGTTTTATCACCAACAATATTTACATTTTTGCTGCCGAAGTTAAACTTGCCCGATTTCCATTTATCCAATGTAAGGAAACTGGTACCGGCAAAATTAGCCTCGTAACCTAAAACACGGTCAAGTTCGGTTGGGTGGCCAACAGATTCGTGGATAGTTAACCATAAGTGCGATGGGTCAAGCACCAGGTCGTATTTGCCCGGCTCTACCGATTTTGCTTTTAGCTTATCGCCTGCCTGTTTGGTTGCAAATTTCATATCCTCAATCATATCATAGCGCTTTTTGTATCGGGTAGTAATGCCCAAAACTTTTTCGCTATCCAGCGGATCGAGGTACTCGTAACCCATACCAACCGGTGAGCTTAGGGATCTGCGGGTTTCAAATGATCCGGCTGTTGGGTCTATTTTGGTAACATTAAAACTTGGATAAAGCCGGTGCACATCCTGGTCGATATAAGAACCATCGGTTGATGCAAAATACTTTTGCTCATTAACCGCAAACATAATGGAGTTTACAAAATTGGCCCCACCCGCCATGGCTACACCATTGGCGTTTAATAACAGATCAACCTTTTCTTTGATAGGTACTTCAAAAGCATTCTTTGTTAACGGAGTTCTCCAGCTTACTTCGCCATAACCTTTTTGTGGAGCAAGCTGCACCGGCGCCCCGCCAATTTTGGCATTGGCTTTGGCTACCGCCACTGCTTTTAAAGCGGTTTTAGCCATGCCTTCTTTGGTTACATCATTGGTAGCGGCAAAACCCCAACATCCGTTTGCAATAACCCGGATGCCTATGCCATACGATTCGGTATTGGCCACGTTGATAACCTTGTTTTCGCGGGTAACCACAAACTGGTTGAGGTAACGGCCAATACGCACATCGGCATACGTTGCCCCGTTTGATTTGGCAGCGTTTAAAGCTGCATCTGCAAGTTCTTTTTTGATCTTTACATCAACGCCTTCCAGCGCCTGCAAAGGATCAATCGTTTTACCAAGTGCATTTATACCGGGCAGTACTAACGCACTTGCACCCATGCCCGTTAAATAAATAAAGTCACGTCTTCTCAAAGTATATTCCTCCTTTTTAGTAGTTGTATTCTATAGCTACAGAAACTTAGCCTCTACCCACAAAAACACACAGGCTATTATTAGCAAAACATAAAAATATATTTTACTTACAGCAATAGTGGCTTTTTCATGTATCTGTTTCGTTACATTAGTATTAATCCCGCTTTGAACGGTGTATGCCTTTGTATCAGCCTGCTTTTTCATCGCCCGGATGCTCTTCCACTCATCACTTTTAAATACATAAAACCAATTTAAAAGCCCATTAACCTGCTTTGCTGACTGCCAGCCTGGACTTTTGGGCCAATAAGTAGTCTTCCATTGAAAGGGTATCAGATCATTTTGTTGCGGAGCTACTACAGCCTCACCTATTTTAATTGCCGACGGATTTACCGCGCTTTCCAATTGCAATTGAACAGGGTTTGATAGCGAAGGTATTGCCGATAGTACATTCCAGTTTTCTGTTACCGGAGTTTTTCGCGCCGCTCTCGTAATCAATAACGACCACAAGTTTGAATAATCAGTTTTGTTACCATTCAGCATCCAGCTAAATGTGTTATTTAAAGGTGTAAATACAAGTTTCCCGGCACCGGCTAATGTACTACCCGCTAAAATATGACCATGCTCATCGCTTACTAAGGGCTGCGTATTGTTTTGATTATCAAGGTAAATTAAACCAGCACTTAATTTGGCAGATTTTTGGGTTTTACCTTGCAACATAAGGGATACCGGCATAGGATCTTTTACAGCTAACCTATCTGAAGGAAAATCACCCTGTAGCCACGAATTTGAACGTAAAGTGCTATCGGCCCTAACAATTACGCCCAAACCATTTTGGGTTACCTCGTGCTGCAACGCAACGGTCTCTGCACCACTTAACGTCTTTAATACCGATAGATCGCCTATCAATACATCAAACTTATCGAGCACCGAAGCAGAAAGATGATCCAGCGGGAACTGCTCCAGGTTGATAAACTCTTTGTTGAATTTATTTTTGCTGATAGCAGAACGAACGGCAATAGCATGCCCTTGCCCAGCCAACCAGTTTTTTAAAAACCTGGTTTCAAAATCGGGCGATGCGGTTAGCATCAGCACTTTTAAAGGTTTTGCCGGTTCAATTTGCACAGGGATAATTTCCTTTGCAATAGTATCATCCGCTCCTGTAATTGCCAGTAAATTATAGATATTCCTGCCTGCATTTTTAGGAATAGTACTTAGATTAAACCCCGCGGTAGCTTCCGCCCCTATAACCATCGAATCTAACCCGGTACTTAAACCTTTCAATATAAGTTTTATCTTTTTTGCAGATACATTTTTAAAACTCCCCCGAATAGTTAACTCATCACCCACCCTTAATTTCTCATTCCAACTTATGGCGGTAATCCCCTCATTAATTGGCTCCGGATTAAATATAACCGGTAAATGACCTAATTGCTGCAGATCTTCTTTATATAAGCCATTGCCTAAAATACGTAATTGAGTTATATTAGAATCATTGGCTAAGTCATCAGCGCTATTTAGCAAAATAGCCCTGCGGATCTCCTTACCTATGCCTTTATCCAAAGTAAAGAGCCTTTCTTTATTATACCTGCTTAAACTATCCGTATTGAAGCCATCCGTTAGTAAAATAGCTTCAACCCTATTTCGTCTATTTATATCAGCCTGGTAAGTTAACGGTAACGCAATGCAAGCCAGCGCAACTATCACTATAATAACCGCTGTAATACGCAGAAATAAGCGTGCTTTATTGAAACGGGTATACTCCTTCCATACTGCAAAAGCTGCCAGTAAAATGCAAATGATGATAACAATGGTGCTCCAGTTCATTTGCAATTAGCGGTTTAAGCGGTTAAGGTTTTTATAATACTGCTGCGATAAACCCATATCTACAGTGCCTTGTGTTGAAACCGGCGTTTTCTGAACCGGTAACAAGGTTTTTTGAATCGCCCTTTCAACCAAAGCGATATCGTACAATTTAACATTTGCCTGTTTGGATAAAATCCGGCGCATAGCATTTAAGGCTGGTAAATAAATGCCGGGCTGTGCCGATGCTCTTAAGCTCAGTTGCTGGTTAGCCATGGCCAATATATGCTCATCGATGCTGCTAATTTGCTGTTTAACTTTTAGCTGCTCCAATATTGCCACAGCTTGTTTCAGGTTTTCAAACTCATCTGTTCCCCGTTTAACATCCTGCTTGTATAGCGGTTGGTTAATTTTCGACAGATCGCCACTTAGCCGCTTCTCTAATTTTAGTGGCGGGGGATTGTAGGAAGTTTTGGCTACATACATTCTTGATTTTTGCTGTAAATCTTTTAATAAGCGCAATGCCTTGTACTCAAATGGTAGCGCCTCCYGTGGTTTATATAGCCGTAGTTGCAGTTCGGCTTTCCACATTTCGGTTAAGGTTGCTTTTAGTTGTTTTTTTAATTCGGGATCAAAAAACTGGGCATCCTCGGCATTATCGTGCTTATCGGTATACTTATCTAATATAACAGCGGCATTCCCGTAGTTGTTAATATCGCCAACAGGATCGTTCTTCTCATCAGCAGGATTGATATCTGATTCAGATTCTTCACCCAGGAACTTTCCATAACGCAGGCGTAATAACTTTTGATCTACCCCAAGATCATTACTTCTATTGTTAAACTTTTCGGTAGTAATACTATCCTTGTCTTTCAATAGTTTTTCTGTGTCGAGGATGATTTGCCGTTCACTCCTGAAAAATTCAGGCTTTTGATTTATACCGCTAAGCATACCATCCATACTTAACAATTGGGCGGTATCCTGTATGGATACAGTGTACACATCAGTTCGGCTTTGCTGCCTGTGTGTATCTGTTGCCTGTATATAAAAGTAAAGCTCATCGCCCGGTTCCATATTTAAAGCCGGCAGGCTAACCAGCTTTTGGAGGTTGTATTGAGGCTGATGCCCACTGAAAGAAGTTGAAAAATCGAGCTTATACTCCTTAAACTTAACAGCCTCGCCGCTGCCCTTCGCTACCGTAGCGAAAATGAGTGCATTGCCCACCCCATAGTCATCGTTTATCGAGGCATCTATGTTTACTTTTTGGGCCTCACCTGCATCTATGTAGGTGTATTGCTTAGGTGACTTTATCCGGATAACCGGCGGCTGATCTGTTATAACTTGCACCTGGTACAGATCGGAAAGCTTACCATCCACGTTAACCTGGTAAAAACCGGGTTTGTTAATTTGCTTTTGGGTTTCCCACCGGGTTTTATCGGCGTTTAAACTTTTTAACGTGATAACCTCTTTATCATTAAACAAAAACGATACCCGCTTTACAGCTATATTAGTTGATATTCTCCAGGTTATGGTCGCGCCGTCCTCCACATTTAAAGTGAACTTATCTTGGCTTCGGTTGGGTTTGCCAGTATAGCCTGGCGGTTTAATTACCACTTCAACAGCAGAAATTTGCGGTAATACCTTTTCAGAGGCAGCAGCTTTTTCTGTTGAAGAACCTTTTGCAGTTATAATGCTGTTTGATTTGGCCGATTTGTTGATTAACCAAACCATCCCCAAAGCGAAAATCATTAACAATGAAGCAAATTTAATCCGTTTAAAAAACGAATTGTGCCATTGGGGAATATCTTTTAATTGAATTTCAACCTTTTGCAACTGTAAGGTTTCCAG
>NZ_JBFUKF010000230.1:0-8028 GCF_056400985.1 Mucilaginibacter sp. P4_G9
TACCCCGCCTGCTGGAAAAAGTATTTGAGAAGATCATTATTGAAGGGCAAAAGCTTACAGGTATAAAAAGAAAAATCTTTTTATGGTCAATCGAAATTGCCGAACAGTTTGAGCTTGCAGGCAAAAGTCCATGGTATAACCTGCAATTAGCCATTGCAGATAAGCTTGTTTACAGTAAATGGCGTAAAGCTATTGGCGGCAATATAAAAGCAATAGTTGTAGGCAGCTCGGCATGCCCGGTTAGAATGGAGCGGATATTCACTGCCGCTAAAATGGTTATTTTGGAAGGCTATGGCCTTACTGAAACTTCGCCTGTAATTTCTGTTAACAAGTATGATCCTCATTTCAGGAAATTCGGCACAGTTGGGCAATTAATAAAAGATGTGCAGGTTAAAATTGCCGACGATGGCGAAATATTAGCCAAAGGACCAGGTATAATGGCTGGTTATTACAAAAACCCCGAACTCACCGCCGAAGTGGTGGAAGACGGCTGGTTCCATACCGGGGATATTGGCGTACTGGATAAAGATGGTTTCCTGAAAATTACCGACAGGAAGAAAGAGATCTTTAAAACATCAGGCGGAAAATATGTTGCACCGGGCCCCATTGAAAACAGGATGAAGGAGAGTCCTTTTATTGAGCAAATGATGGTTATTGGTGCCGATAGGAAATTTACAACTGCCTTAATAGTACCCTCCTATCCTAATCTTAAATTATGGTGCACCCAACAGAAGCTCAACCTGTCTTCAAACACCGAAATTGTAAATAATGCAGCTGTAACCGCACTATTTCAATCAATTATTGATTCATTAAATACAGAGTTTAACCATGTTGAACAGGTTAAAAAATTCACTTTGCTTCAGCACGAATGGACTATTGATGGCGGAGAACTAACCCCTACTGGCAAAATGAAGCGCCGCACTATCTTAGAAAAATATAACGAAGAAATAGAAAAAATGTACACCAGCGAGATTGGTAATCCAACGCTTTCACATTAATTTTTGCTCTTCCATTCTTATAATCCATGTAAATGAATACATTTCAGTTAATCATCCGGGATAATCTTGCAATCATCACTTTAAACAGGGGCCGCTCCAACCCGATAAATGCAGAAATGATCGCAGAACTGATTACTGCAGTAAAGGATCTTGAAGATGACGATAACATAGGCGGACTAATTATTACAGGCAAAGAGGGCTTTTTTTCTGCCGGGATCGACCTGATGGAAGTTTACAATTATAACGAAAAAGAGAGCAAAGACTTTTGGACCAGTTTTATGCTGATGCAGAGAGTTCTGGTAAACTTTAAAAAGCCATTTGTAACTGCAATAACAGGGCATAGCCCTGCAGGCGGTTGTATTATAGCCTTATGCAGCGATTACCGGGTTATGGCAAGCGGCCAATACATTATTGGTTTAAATGAAATCCCTGTAGGCATCATTGTACCCGATACAGTATTTCACCTCTACGCATTCTGGTTAGGTAGCCGCAAGGCTTATCAGTACTTGTTGGAGGGTAAGTTACTAACCGTTGAAGAAGCAATTAAAGAGGGATTAATTGATGAAGTATGCGCGGCTGAGGATGTATTGGCTTCGGCGGAAAAAAAAGTGCGGGCATATATGAAATTGAATCCCGCTACCTGGAGCCAAAGTAAAATGAATTTCCGCAAGCAGCTTTCTGAAAAACTACAGGGCAATAACAGCGCAGCCTTAAACAGGATGCTACAGCAATGGTGGGCACCAGAAACGCGTGCGGCATTGCAAAAAATAATCGACAAACTAATGAACCCTGTAAAAAGCAAATAATTATATGCAAGCTCCTGATAAGAATGATACTTTGGACCAGACCAATGAGGATAACGGAATGCTCAAGGCCAATGCATTTAAAAATAAAACCATCATTATAACAGGTGGCGGTACGGGGCTTGGTAAAGCCATGGGCACCTACTTTTTAAAGTTAGGGGCCAATTTGGTAATTACCAGCCGCAAGCTTGATGTATTGCAGCAAACAGCCCATGAAATGGAGGCCGAAACGGGCGGCAAGGTATTAGCCTTAGCCTGCGACGTGCGCAACTACGATGAAGTAGAAAGCATGCTAAACAAAGCGATTGAAAGCTTTGGAAGTGTAAACGCCTTAGTAAACAATGCTGCAGGTAACTTTATATCCCCAACAGAACGGCTCTCTGCCAATGCATTTTCAACCATCATTGATATTGTGCTAAAGGGTTCTGTCAATTGTTCGCTGGCCCTGGGTAAGTATTGGATTAAAGAAAAAATGGCAGGAAATATCCTAAATATTATTACCACCTATGCCTTTACAGGTTCCGCATATGTAGTACCATCGGCCTGTGCAAAGGGTGGTGTACTGGCCATGACCCGATCGTTAGCCGCAGAATGGGGAAGGCACCAGATACGTACCAATGCTATTGCGCCGGGTCCCTTCCCTACCAAAGGTGCATGGGAACGCCTGTTACCCGGTGAAATGGCCGAAAAATTTGATTTTAAAAACAGGGTACCGCTTAAAAGAGTGGGTAAGCACCAGGAAATTGCTAACCTTGCCGCTTATTTGATCTCAGATTTCTCCGGCTACATTAACGGCGATGTAATTACCATTGATGGCGGCGAATGGCTGCAGGGAGCTGGTCAGTTTAACGGCCTTGAGATGGTAACCAATGATATGTGGGATGGCATTGAACAATTAACCAGGCACCCCAAAAGCAGTTAACCGGCCGATAAAATTATTAATAATGATTGCACAGCTAATATTTCTCATCCTATTTGTTGCCGCTGTTTACCTGTTCTCCAAAAACGCGGGTAAAATACGGCGCAATATCCTGCTGGGCCGCGATACCGATCGCAGCGATCAGCCTGGCCTGCGCTGGAAAACGATGGCCAAAGTAGCCYTGGGGCAAAGCAAAATGGTGAAACGCCCTTTGGCCGCGGTAATGCATATTTTTATTTATGYWGGCTTCGTGMTCATCAACATCGAGGTGCTGGAGATCATGGTGGATGGCTTGTTTGGCTCGCACAGGATATTTTCAAAACCACTGGGAAGTTTATATGGATTCCTGATCGGCGGGTTTGAGGTGCTGGCGGTACTGGTACTYATTGCCTGTGTGGTTTTCCTGGCCAGGAGAAACATCATGCATTTAAAGCGTTTCAGCGGTAAGGAGATGACCCAATGGCCCAAATCGGATGCCAAYTATATCCTGGTCATCGAGATTTTGCTCATGACTGCCTTTTTAACCATGAATGCCGCCGATTACAAACTGCAGGCGCTTCACGTGGGGCATTACCTCCAGGCGGGCAGTTTCCCGGTAAGCAGTTTTATAGCCCCGCTGTTACCCGGCCATGCAGCCGCTTTGGAAATGACCGAGCGCGGATGCTGGTGGTTCCATATCACCGGRATCCTGGCATTTTTAAACTACCTGCCCTATTCCAAACATTTTCATATCCTGCTGGCTTTTCCGAAYACTTACTATTCCAACCTGGATAAAAAAGGAAAGTTCACCAATATGGCATCGGTAACCAACGAGGTAAAAGCGATGATGGACCCGGCATTTGTACCCGAGACTACAACTCCCGGTCGTTTCGGGGCTAAAGATGTAACCGACCTCAGCTGGAAAAACCTGATGGATGCCTRTACCTGCACCGAGTGCGGCAGGTGTACCAGTGTTTGCCCGGCCAATATTACCGGCAAGCTGTTATCTCCCCGCAAGATCATGATGGATACCCGCGACAGGATCACCGAAGTGGGCAATAACCTGGATAAGCATGGGAAGGACTATGACGATGGCAAAGCCTTGCTTGATAATTACATCAGCCGGGAGGAATTATGGGCATGTACCACCTGTAATGCCTGCGTAGAGGCCTGCCCGGTAAATATTAACCCACTGGAGATTATTACCGAAATGCGCCGCTATATCGTGATGGAAGAATCGCAGGCCCCTGCCAGCCTGAATAACATGTTTGGCAATGTAGAAAACAACGGCGCCCCCTGGAAATATAGCCAGGCCGACAGGTTAAACTGGGCGGAGAAGTAGCAGGCAGCTTTAAGTTTGCAGTTAGTCAAATAACTCCATGGTTTATATGCTATGGAAAAATGATAAATCCGAAATGGAAAACGAAAAATCCGAAATAAAGATACCTACCATGGCCCAAATGGCTGCTGAAGGCAGGGAGCCCGAGATACTGTTCTGGGTGGGCTGTGCGGGTAGTTTTGATGAGCGGGCACAAAAAATAACCCGTGATATCTGTAAGATCCTGCATCATGTGGGTATCAGCTATGCSGTGTTGGGTACCGAGGAAAGCTGCACCGGCGACCCGGCCAAGCGGGCCGGTAACGAATTTTTGTTCCAGATGCAGGCCATGACCAATATCCAGGTATTGGATAGCTACCACATCAAAAAAATTGTAACCGGCTGCCCGCATTGTTTTAATACCATTAAAAACGAATACCCGGGCCTGGGCGGTAATTACGAAGTGATTCACCATACCCAGCTTATTCAGCAGCTGATAGATGCGGGTAAGCTAAAAGCCGAAGGAGGCGAAAGCTTTAAGGGCAAAAAGATCACTTTTCATGATCCCTGCTACCTGGGGCGCGGCAACAATGTTTATGAGGCTCCGCGTGCAGCGCTGGAGATCCTGGATACCGAGCTGGTAGAAATGAAACGCTGCAGATCAAACGGCTTATGCTGTGGCGCGGGCGGCGGGCAGATGTTTAAAGAACCGGAACCGGGTAAAAAGGATATCAACATGGAGCGGATCCAGGAGGTTATMGCSRTCAAAGCCCAGGTGGTGGCTTCCGCATGCCCGTTTTGTATGACAATGCTTACAGACGGCGTAAAACTCAATGAAAAAGATCAGCAGATCCAGGTGCTGGATATTGCCGAGATCACCGTTAGGGCGAATGGGTTATAAGCCCTTCACCCTAAAATAATTTAGCGCATTTTTCAAACTATCTAAACGTGCCGGGCTCATGTTCTTAACCGGTAGTTCCAGGGTAGTTGCCATGGAATCAATATCACCCTTAGGATTTTCGTAAGTTTGAACAATGATATCGTCGGCTAAGGTGCTCAGTTTAAGGGTTCCTGTTGTGTCGTTTCCCAGGTATTCAACGTTGTTGAGGCGGTGTAAATTGAACGAAAAATACTCTTGACGGTCATGTGGATAAGTTTTCCTCAAACGCAAAAAATAATCGTTGGTAAGGGTGAGTTCCCACTTTTTTAGCTGTATATCAGGTGGAGGGTTGTATGACTCCAACAGGCATTTATTGCTCCAGCTTAGCCATTCCAGTTCACCCATGCCCGGTTTAAAACCGTAAATGAAGCCGCTGAAGGCCAATATTGCTATAATTACTATGTTTTTTTTAATTGATGGCAAGATTGATGTTTTCATGACAACAAAATGTAACCCGAAGTTAATAAATTGATATTTTTGTAAATGGAATTTTCTCAACACTCAAGAGTTTGGATCTACCAGGCCGATAAAAAATTGACCGACCAGGAGGTCCAGCAAATACAGGAGGAACTGGACAAATTTACCACCGGCTGGACTGCCCACAATAATCAATTGAAGGCTAAAGGGGAGGTGCGGCATAACCGTTTCCTGATCCTGATTGTTGATGAAAGCCAGGCCGGCGCCAGTGGTTGCTCTATTGATAAGTCGGTTCATTTTATGAAGCAGATAGAACAGCATTTTAACATTAACCTATTTGATAGGTTTAACCTGGCTTATCGCGATGGCGAAGAAATAATATCATTGCCACGGCACGCGTTTGAGGATATGATTAAGCAGGGCAAAATAAATACCGAAACCATTGTTTACAATAACATGGTACAAAACCTAACCGAACTGGAAACCAAATGGGAGGTGCCATTTAAAAACAGCTGGCACATACAGTTGTTTAGGGATTTGGTTGCTCAATAGCGAATGCTTTAAATCGAAATTCTGAAATTACAAAGTATGTTCATTATCGATCTCGACTACATTGTCCCTCTTGAAGAACTGGATGCCTACATGGCTGCTCATGTAACGTTTTAAAAAAAATACTATAAAAAAAATGTATTTATAGCATCAGGTCGTAAAGTACCGCGCACAGGCGGAATTATTTTGGCGTTGGCCGGTTCAAAACAAGAAATAGAAAAAATTATCACTGAAGATCCTTTTTATAAACACGAGCTGGCCAGGTTTACCATTACTGAGTTTTTAACCTCACAACATCATCCGGAACTAAACGGGCTGCTTGGCTCAAGATTATAACCTATTTGGCTTTATCCAGTCGTGTTGGTTTTTCATGGGGGAAGCTAAATAATATATACATTTTAGCCCCTTCTGTTTTAAAAGTGATATCGGCCTTTTCATCCTCATACATAAAAAACGAATCTTTGGCATAGGGGGCAAATTCTATAGGTAACTGGTCATTTTGCCTGAAGTAAAGTTTATTGCCGGTTAAGTATAGTTTAAATTTATTCCTGGCATCTCCTGCTATCACATAGTCGCCGGTATATTGTTCAAGCTCCTTTGCCATTACCGGGATGGCTTTGTGTTTTTTGCAGTAGGCAAAGGCTATTGCGTTTTGCATCACCTGTGCCAATGCAGCACCATGACCTGCATTTGGAGTTATTGCTGCGGCAATTTCAAAACCTTTACAGTTCTGTTTTTCCATGTAGCTCTTAAATAGTTCAATATTTTGGGCTGTTTCGTGCTCATATGATCCTACCCCGGCAAACACTTTACAGGTGAAATCCTTATTATTAGCGAAATATTTTTGTGCCGATGGGACCAGTTCCCTGCCATTGTTTCCGGGGGCGCCTATAAACACCATATTAAATAAACCCGGATGTTGAAACAGCACCATAGTTGTAAACATTCCGCCAAAGGAATAGCCGTATAAAGCTTTATTATCATTTACACGGTATTTGCTTTGAACAAAAGGGATCACTTCCTGCTCAATAAATGATAAAAATTTTGGCGCGCCTGTTTTTGGGTCAAGGTCGCGGTTTCGTTTGTTTGGCCTGCTGCCGTATCCTATACCTACAATGAGGGCTTCGGTGGTTTCATAATCCTGCCTCAGCATATTAAAGCAGTTCATGGCAACGGTCATATTCCAGTCCCCATCCGTCATGTACAGCACGGGATATTTTGTTTTGGCGGTATCATATCCGGGAGGAAAATGTACATATATGGTATAATCTTCGCCAATCACTTTTGAGCTGTAATCCCATGAAACCATATCTTTATCGGTAAAAGGACTGGGCGAAGTGCTTTTTACCTGGCAGTAGCCGGTCTGAACAAAAAATAACAGGGTGATGATTCCTGCAAATAGGTTAAATGATCTTGTGGCCATATTTTACAGCATTTTATGTAATGAGATTATCTACTTTAACTAAGATGCAAAATACCTTTTTAAAGGTTACAAACTTCATTGCAGTTTAACAATTTGTTACTAAATTTATTGATGGAACAATACGATAGCAGGGTAGATGCTTTTATTGAAAAGGCTCCCGATTTTGCCAAACCAATCCTGAAGTATTTAAGAGCACTTGTACATGAAACATCCCCTTTGTTGACTGAAGCAATTAAGTGGGGCTTCCCGTTTTTTGATTACAAAGGCGTGGTATGCCAGATGGCGGCTTTCAAAGAGCATTGCTCATTTGGTTTTTGGAAGGCTTCGTTACTAAATGATCCTAATAACGCATTAAGTATTGGAGATGGTTCTGCCGGAAGTTTTGGCCGCATTACCAAAATAGAAGATCTGCCTTCAAAGGAAATTTTACAGGATTTTATACTGCAGGCTATCGCTTTGAATGAAAGCGGCAAAAAAACACCCGAAGCAATAAAGAAGGCCTCGGCCCCGAAAACCGAATTGGTTGTACCTGAGTATTTCATTGAATTTTTAACCGGCTATCCCGAGGCCAAACTAAAATTTGATCAATCCGGCTACTCGCATAAAAAAGAGTATGTGGAATGGATTGTTGATGCCAAGACCGATGCTACCCGCTTAAAGCGTATGGAGACCGCTGCTGAGT
>NZ_JBFUKF010000231.1:0-8008 GCF_056400985.1 Mucilaginibacter sp. P4_G9
GCGTTATACCGTTGGTTTGGTAAATTCATTGGATTATAATACATCATTAACTAATCTTAATAAATCGCAGTTTGATATGATTGAGGCGCAGTATATGGTTGTATTCAGAGCTAAGGTTATTGATTATTACCTGGGCAATCCTATAACATTATAATTATAAAAATCTAAAACCGTAAATATCCAAACTCATTATCATGGGAAAAACTACTAAATATATTCTGATAGGGCTTGGCTCTCTGGTTGTTCTGCTGATCATACTTAAAGCGACAGGTGTAATAGGTAAGCCGGCTTTAACACAGGTAGCTACCGAAAAAGCTGATGTGCGTGTAATTAATGAAACAGTATCTGCCAGCGGCAAAATAAAACCACATATTGAGGTTAAAATAAGCCCCGAAGTTTCGGGCGAGGTAGTTGAACTGCCTATAAAGGAAGGCGACGTGGTTAAAAAAGGACAATTGCTTTGTAAAATCAGGCCGGACATATTAAAATCTGGTTACGACCGYGCAATTGCATCATACAATACTCAAAAGGCAAGTGTAGGTAACTCCGGCCAGATGCTGAAACAAGCCGAAGCTACTTTTAACAACCAGGCCGGTATTTTTAAACGCAGCCAGGAGCTTTATAAAAACAAAGTGCTTACGGTATCAGAATTTGAAAATGCCAAAGCAGCGTTTGAGGGTGCAAAAGCATCATTTGAGGCTGCAAAGCAAAACGTTATTGGTTCGCAATTTGGTTTGGCTCAATCACAGGCATCAGTTAAAGAAGCTCAGGATAACCTGGCTAAAACAACTATTTACTCACCTGTAGATGGTGTAGTATCTAAACTTTCAATTGAATTAGGCGAGCGTGTTTTGGGTACACAGCAATTTGCAGGTACCGAGATCATGACCATATCTGATTTGAGCAAAATGGATGTTAATGTTGATGTAAATGAGAACGATATTAACCGCATCTCTTTGGGCGATTCATCAAACATCGAGATTGATGCGTTTTTAGGCAAGAAATTTACCGGTGTGGTTTCTGAGATAGGAAGTTCGGCCAATGTAGTGGGTACAACTGCCGACCAGGTGACCAATTTTACCGTTAAGGTTAGGATCAATGCTGCATCATATGCAGGTTTGCTTAAAAAAACTGCTGATAACCCGTCGCCGTTCCGTCCGGGATTGACAGCTACAGTTGATATTAATACCAACCAGGTTAAATCGTTATCGGTGCCAATTCAATCAGTAACTACCCGCGAGGAGAAAAAAGAGCAGAACGGCCCGCCGAAGAAAGATGACGATAAGAGCAAGCCGCAAATATCGCAACCATCTAAAGAATACGTTTTTGTGTTGAACGGCAACAAACTTAAACAGGTGCAGGTAACTACCGGTATCCAGAATGATACTTACATCCAGGTATTAAGCGGTCTTAAAAGCGGCGATGAAGTAGTATCTGCTCCGTATGCAGCTATATCAAAAACACTGGCCGATGGTATGGTGATTGAAAAGGTTGACAAAGGGAAGTTATTTAACGCGGATGCTAAACAGTAAAACATAACCTAAATTTTTATAACGAAGCCGCAGCCAGTAAAGGTGCGGCTTTATTATTTATAAGGAAGTTTACGAAACGCCCTGTAAGCTCAATACCGCCTGATTTAAAAAATTAGGGATAAGAGTGTTTTGCGTAAGGGTGATCTTATCCGGATCGGCAAGGTGCTGCAGCATTTCTTTGTATTTCACATCGCCATGTTCGTTTATAACTTCGTCTTTCTTTTCTTCTTTTAACAAAAGATTTCGCATGCCGTTGGCATCAGCTTCGGGATGAAACTGCGTAGAAAAAAAATACTCATTAAAACGGACGGCCATCATAGCCCGGGGAAGGTCAACGTGGGGGCGTTCTTTTTCAATAGCTACCAATTGCATGTTTAATTCCTTAAACCGTTTTCGGTTGGGGTTTATCACCTGCCAGCTGCGCGAATCCACAGTATAAAATGGTTCGGCAAGGCCTTCAAAAACAGGTTCGTTGAAGCCTTCGATAGTTTTATTAACGGGCAATACCCCAAATGATGGTGAACGGCGGGTATTAATATCACCCAATTCGTATTTACGACACATCAGCTGGAAAGAGTGGCACACAAACAACGCATGTTTTTTATCTGTATTGTTTGATAAATTATGATCCTCCAGTTTGTCGGTCAGCCTGAAATATTTCTTCTCCCACTCTGTACCTTCATAAAGCGGATTACCAGGACCACCGCTTGAAATATAGATATCAAAATCAAGTCCTGGTACTTCGCAACCCCTGCGAACATCAAAAATTTTGTAGGTAATATTTAAATCGTGCTGTGTTTTGTACCTGTTTAAAATATCCTGGAAACCGCGCATACCCTCGTTCGCTATCCCATCATACAGATCAAGTATGGCTACTTTTATTTCCGGTTTCATAAGCCCTCTAAATCTCCCCCGGTAAAGGAAACTTTTGTTTTTTTAATAATATATAATATAAAAGCCCTCCCTACCGGGAAGGGTTTGGCTGTCTATAGCCCCTTCAACGTTTGCGAGGTAATATAGTCAACCACGTCTTCAAAGTTATTGTTTTGCTGGTAAACGGCCAACTGCCTGTCGGCGCCGGTGCCGTGTTCCAGTATTTTGTGTACGTATTGGAGGTCGTCGCGCGAGCCGAGGTCATCAACTACATCGTCAACAAAATCAAGTAATTCCAATATGAGCGACCGGGTATTTACTTCCATTTCTTTACCAAAATCAATCATCTTTCCATCAATACCATATCGTGCGGCGCGCCATTTGTTCTCGTTAATAAGCGCACGTGAGTAGGTAATGAACTTCATGTTCTGTTGCCTGAGTTTATATAGCTTGGCGCACAGTGCCTGGAAAAGCGCAGTGAAAACAATTGTTTCATCAACCAGCATGGGGCAATCACAAATGCGGAATTCGATAGTTTCGAAAAATGGATGTACCCTGATATCCCACCAGATCTTTTTGGCATTATCAATACAATTGGTTTTTACGAGCAGTTTGATGTAATTATCATACTCCTCAATGCTGCTGAAATAATCAGGAATGCCGGTGCGTGGGAATTTATCAAATACCTTTGTACGGAATGATTTAAACCCGGTATTACGCCCTTCCCAAAAGGGCGAATTGGTTGACAGCGCGTAAATATGCGGCAAAAAGTACCTTACCTGGTTGGCAATATGAATGGCCATATCCCGCGATTGGATGCCAACGTGTACATGTAAGCCAAAAATAAGGTTTGAGCGGGCAGCATCCTGCATTTCATCCACTATCTCGAAATAGCGCGGATGATCGGTGATCAGCTGGTGTTGCCAGTGCGAGAACGGGTGTGTTCCCGCAGCGCCAATACGCAGGCCGATATCACCTGCAAGTTGGGCAACCGTGGTGCGCAGTTTGCCTACTTCTTTGCGGGCTTCCTGGGTGTTTTTGCAAATATGAGTGCCTACTTCCACTACGGCCTGGTGCATTTCGGCCTTCACCTGGTCCTCATGGATCTTTTGCGCGCTATCCACAATTCTTTGCTCATGCGATTTTAGTTCCCTGGTAACAGGGTCAATCACCATAAATTCTTCTTCAACACCTAAGGTAAACTCGTTCATAATTGGTTAGGGTTATGATAGCAACGGATATAAAACCTTCAGGGTTCGAAAGATTTTTTCCGGGGGCTACTGTGTGTATCCATTTTATATATCAAAAACTGTCGTGTGTTGCGTTCGCAACAGGTGAAACAGTAAAAAATTTTATCTATTTGATAGTTAGTAAATTATGAATTGTCATAAAATACAAAACGCAACAAAACCGCAACAGCAGAAGAAAAACAGCGGATATCAAGAGGCAAAACTTTAGGTTTCTAAACCGGGTGATTCCCCTATTTAACTGCAACTTTCCTCGTTCCCAAAGTAAGGGATCGCACATTCACCAGCGCTTTTTATCGTCCGGCAAGTCACTTGTCCCGGGAAGTCAATCCGACCAGTTGGGGGTCGGCATTGCCTGGATTAGATTACGCTTTCACCGCTTTCTTCGCTTTTACCACCTTCTCTTTCTTTACTTTCCCGTCAGTCTCAATAGCATGATCAATCGTGCCTACAGATACATCTGCCTTGGCGGGTTTAGGTTTATTAATACTTACCAATGGCGTTTTTGCTGCCGATGTTTTCACATATTCGCCCCAGGTAAGGTTATCAATGCCGTCTTTTTGTTTTTTGGCGCGCTCTATGGCGTAATCGGCGGCGGTTTCTACCACCCATTCAAAGTTTTCCTGGCCTACACTGGTTACTTCGGCATCAGGGGCCGGGTTGCAAAAATCAATAGCATAAGGCACCCCATCGCGGATAGCAAACTCAACCGTGTTAAAGTCGTAGCCCAAAAACTGGTTAAGTTTTATCACATAATCTTTAACCGTTTCCAATAATTTTTTTGATGCGGGCGCTTTGCCATGCTCGTAACGCAGGTGATGTGGATTACGGGGCTCGTACTGCATAATGCGTACATGTTTGCCGCCAATGCAATAACAACGGAAGTAATCATCAAAAATAACCTCTTCCTGCAGCATCATAACGTACTGTTTCGTTTGGTTGTATTTATCAAAAAAGTCTTCCTCGTTTTCCAGTTTATAAACCTCTTTCCACCCACCGCCGTCAAATGGTTTCATATAGGCCGGGAAACCCACATAGTTAAATATACCTTCCCAATCTAAAGGATAAGCAAGGTTACGGAATGACCTGTCGGTTGTATCATCAGGCAGATCTTTTGATGGCAGGATTACAGTTTTAGGTACCGGCACGCCAATTTTAACAGCCAGCGCGTTGTTAAAAAACTTTTCATCGGCGCTCCACCAAAATGGGTTATTGATAACGGCAGTACCACAAATAGCTGCATTTTTTAGTGCCGCGCGATAGAACGGCACATCCTGCGAAATCCGGTCGACAATTACAGCGTAATCCAAAGGCCCGGCCTGCATTACTTTATCAATGCGGACAAACTCCGCCGAAATATTTTTCTCGGCCTTCTGGTTTATTCGATCCACAAATGCCTGCGGAAATGAATTTTCCTGTCCGAATAAGATGCCTATTTTTTTCATAGTTATAGTTAATATGTAGTTACTGTTTGTAGATGCTTGTCTTTTATCCTTTCATTCCTTATTCATCCGATTTTTAGTCCTTGATCTTTTATCCTTGCTCCATCATCTTACTTTATGGTTGATAAATAATGTGGAAACATTTCCTGCCATATCGGCCAGTCGTGACTGGCATTCGGACGGATATCCAACCAATGGTTAATGCCTTTATTGTTTAAAATGTTTGACAGCTGAATATTATAGTCTTTGCAGATATCATGTTCTGACGTGCCGAGGATGATGTTTATCTGCCATAATTCGCCACGGTCGCTGCCTGGCAAATAATCTACCGGGTTGTTGTAAAAAACATCATCATTGTAAAAACCATCGGTAAACATTTTAATATCAAATGCACCGCCCATCGTAAACAGGTGAGCCACTTTCTCCGGGTGTTTAAAAGCGAAATTGGCCGCGTGGTATCCACCGAAACTACAACCGGCAAGGGCTACTTTGCCTACGCCGGTTTCGTGCATAGCCCAGGGTGCCAACTCATTAAGCAACATTTTATCGTACCAGCTGTAGTTGCGGGCCCGGTCGGCCGCATGGATACCTTTGTCGTACCAGGTACGGTCGTCAAGTGTATCGGGGCAGTAAATTTTCACCAGACCTTCATCTACAAACCATTTCACGCTATCTATTAAGCCAAAATCCTTGTTTTGATGATAGCGACCTTTGGTTGTTGGGAATAGGATAACAGGAAAACCCCTATCGCCAAATACCAGCATTTCAACGTGTAAGTTTAAGTTTGGCGAGTACCAGCGGTGATATTTTTCTGTCAAAATGGTCGGTTTATGTTTTCAGAATGTAAGTTAAGCGGTTTAACTGAAAAAGGCAACTAACTGATAAATAAAAACATTAGCTTAATAAATTAAAAACATAGCGTACTTTTGTGCCCTTTAAATTTAACATAATATGTATTTGGGCTGGGCTGAAACTGAGATGGTGATAACCGAAAAAAATATAATTGTAACCTCCAAACTGCTTAACAGGGAAGTGATATGTACCCTTTTAATGCCCGATGAGCAGGAAATTGCAGAGCCCCTAAGCCTGCTATTACTAAACGACGGTCAGGAGCTTGAAAACCTACAACTTACGCAAACGCTGGAGCAGCTATACAACTGTAATCGCATAAAACCACTATTGGTTGCAGCCATACACGCGGGCGACGAACGCCTGCAGGAATATGGCGTTGCGGGCAAGCCTGATTTTAAAAAGCGTGGTATTAAAGCTGATATTTATACCCGGTTTATTATAACTGAACTGTTGCCACAGATTAAAGAACAAACCGGTATCAGCGAATTTGAAACTACAGCCTGCGCCGGTTTTTCTTTGGGGGGACTATCGGCATTTGATATTTGCTGGAATAATGCGGATTTATTTGATAAGGTTGGGGTGTTCTCCGGATCATTCTGGTGGAGAAGCAAAGATCTTACAAAAGGTTATACCGATAACGACCGGATAGCTCATGCACTTGTAAGAGAAACCGAAGGCAAACCCAACTTGAAATTCTGGCTGCAAACAGGTACCAAAGATGAAACCAGCGATAGGAATAAAAACGGGATCATAGATGCCATTGACGATACAATCGACCTGATTAAAGAACTGGAAGGCAAAGGCTATACCCGTCCTGCTGATATACAGTATGTTGAAGTGGTAGGTGGCAGCCATAATGCCGAAACCTGGGGTAGGGTTATGGGGAAGTTTTTGAGTTGGGGATTTGGGAGGTAGAGTTTTTATAAATTAGCTTGAATTTACCTGATCGCCACGGCGATCCTTTTACCGCCTGATAATCTCCCAGGCTACTACCGAAAATATCACTATTATCTCTRCCGATCAGCACTTTAAAGCTTGCGCGGTTACCACCCTTTGGTAATAGAATTGTATAAATCTTTACCCATAACTTGACAACGCTTTAAAATCTCATATATTAACGTTACCTTTGCGCCAAAATCAGAAGAGCATTTTTCATGCAAAAAATAAGAAACATTGCGATCATCGCACACGTTGACCACGGTAAAACCACTTTGGTTGACAAAATTTTACACAGCTGCGCCATCTTTCGTGATGGCCAGGAAACTGGTGAATTAATATTGGACAACAATGACCTGGAACGTGAGCGTGGTATTACCATCGTATCAAAAAACGTTTCGGTAATGTATAAAGACGTTAAGATTAACATTATTGATACACCTGGTCACGCCGATTTTGGCGGTGAGGTTGAGCGTGTATTGAAAATGGCTGATGGTGTATTATTACTTTGTGATGCTTTTGAAGGCGCTATGCCTCAAACCCGCTTTGTAACCCAAAAGGCTTTAGCTTTAGGCTTAAAACCAATTGTGGTTGTAAACAAAGTAGATAAAGAGAACTGTCGTCCCGAAGAAGTTTACGAACAGATATTTGAATTATTCTTCAACCTTGAAGCTACTGAAGATCAGCTGGATTTCCCGGTTATCTACGGTTCATCAAAACAAGGCTGGATGAGCACCGACTGGAAAAAACCTACTGAGGATATTTTCCCGTTAATGGATGCTATATTAGCTAATATTCCTCCTGCGCCTATAGCTGAAGGCACCTTACAAATGCAGATCACTTCTTTGGATTATTCTTCATTCGTAGGCCGTATTGCTATCGGTCGTGTGGCTCGTGGTACTATTAAAGAAAACCAACCGGTATCTTTGGTAAAGCGCGATGGTACTATCCAAAAATCAAGAATAAAAGAACTTTATACTTTTGAAGGTTTGGGTAAAGTTAAAGCTACAGAAGTAAGCTCTGGCGATATATGTGCAGTTGTTGGTATTGACGGTTTTGATATTGGCGATACAATTGCTGATTTTGAGAAACCAGAGCAACTGGAAGTTATCCATATTGATGAGCC
>NZ_JBFUKF010000232.1:0-7841 GCF_056400985.1 Mucilaginibacter sp. P4_G9
GGATACCAATTTGGGATACCAATTTGTATGGTATCATTATTGAAGCATTTTATCCAAATTGATTTCCTCATTGTTTACCTGTAAAAAATTATGGAACTCACTGAAATTATCCGGCAGCGGATCAAAAAAGAAGGCCCGGTTTCCTTTCATGATTTTATGGAAATGGCTTTATACCATCCTGAATTGGGATATTATATGGTGCCCCAGGATAAAATTGGTAAAAATGGAGACTTTTATACCAGTTCCAGCCTTGGCCCGGTATTCGGAGCGATGATCGGTAAACAATTGGAGGAAATGTGGCATTTAACCGGTGAAACCGAATTTACCGTTGTTGAATATGGCGCGGGGACCGGCGTTCTCTGCCATGATATTTTAGATTATCTGAAAGGCAATTCCAGGTTTTATGATTACCTGCACTATGCTATTATTGAAAAAAGCCCGGCTATGCGCGAAAAGGAAAAAACACATTTACAGGAAAAGGTGAATTGGTATGATTCGATCCGGCATCTGCCCAACGTTACAGGTTGTATCCTGTCCAATGAACTGATCGACAATTTCCCTGTCCACCAGGTAATAATGGAAGATGAGTTGATGGAGGTTTTTGTGGATGATAAGGATGGTTTTATAGAATTGCTCAGGCCTGCACCTCAAGCGATTAAGGATTACCTGATCGATTTGAATATTATTTTACCGAAAGGATTCCGGACGGAGATCAACCTGGAGGCTACCCAATGGATCGCAACAATTGCGGCATCCTTAAAACAGGGCTACGTGATGACCATAGATTATGGTTACGTTACTGAAAGCTTATACAAACCTGGCCGGAGCCGGGGCACACTGCTTTGTTATCATCAGCACCAGATCAACGATCAGCCGTATCAGCGGGTGGGTAAGCAGGACATCACAGCGCACGTTAATTTTTCGGCCTTATGCCATTGGGGGACCAGGAACGGATTGACCTGTTGCGGACTGAGTAGCCAGGCCCAGTTCCTATTGGCGCTCGGTTTCAAAGAATATTTGAGAAAGACCACCGTTCCAACGGCGCATATTGCGCAGCTGGCTATGCAGGAGGTTATGCTGACCCATACTTTATTAGTTGATATGGGGAATAAATTTAAAGTGCTTATCCAACAGAAAGGGTTGCCGGTGACAGAACTGTCCGGATTAAAACTTTCATAGCGAAATTAAGCATGAGGACCAGCGCTTAGCATGATAAAAACTTCAGAAAACCGGCTTTCTTCTAAACTTTTTGCGCAATTCATTCTTGACTTTCTCCAGTATTATAAATATTACAGGGCAAATATCCGGGCTAAAGACAGCGCGTTGAAAATAAAGGAAAATTCTGGGAAGGCTTCGCACCTGACACGCTGTATCCGGTTAATGGAAAAATATTTATCTGCATTTTAATTGATCGGAGCGGTTGTGACCATACCATTTATACAAAAATCAAAAAATGACAAACCTTTTCACTCCGGGCATGTATAATTTATAAGGTTATCATTATATGTTTTTTTACAGGCATTGACAGTTATATAAGAAAGATAAATAGTATGCTGATCATACCCTGTCACAGTCATCATAACGCTGGATATTTACTCAACCTTACCGAAATCAGGCTATCATAAAGAAAATTTATTAAAACGATAATTATCTGTTTATTATTCAATCTTTTAATGATCAGGCTATGAAAATCTTCATCACAAATTTGCCCCCTTGGATCAAAGCCACAGATATTAGGAAATGGTTTAGTTCATTCGGCTGCGTTCGGGCTGCACGGGCCAGCATTGCAACAGATGCTAAGCAAAGCAGTGGCTTTGCATTTTTAGAAATGCATGATATCGAGCAGGGATGCCATGCTATCGCAGGTTTAGATGGTTCTCTTGTGGATGGGCAGGAGATCAGGGTTAAACTGGCGGGAAGCCAGCGACCTTTCCGGCGAAGCGGTAAACGGCCCAGAATGACGCTGGTACATGGAAAAATTAGTCAGTAGTACAATTCCGGACAAAGCACTGATATGCATTTCCATTTTAATTTCAGCATGGATGCTACCCTGTTTTTCATGACCCTTTCTGCATGTCTATGGTAAGTATTGACTTTAGTCATTTTTTTAAATTCACTTACCCTGTTAATGTTACTACCAGCAACTGGACTGTTTTGCCCGGAAACTGTATGCAATTCCGGCAACAATGGGAGGCGCAGCTCTATTGGAACTGCTTGCTTTTGTTTTATTAATACTCGCGGTGCTCCATAAGGAATTGTTATTTCCAAAAAGCAGGGCTTGAGCGCGATCAGCTGTTTTGATCGTCAGGATGAACCGACAGGACAAATAAATAAAAACAATTCTAACAATATTAAATTATGCGATACCATGTACTGGCAACAGATTACGACGGGACACTTGCCAAAGATGAGCGGGTTTCACCTGATATAATTGAATCTTTAAAGCGGCTCAAGGCAAGCGGCCGCAAACTGATACTGGTCACCGGTCGCGAACTCGAAGACCTGCAACGCATATTTCCGGAACATGCTCTGTTTGACCGTATTGTGGCAGAGAATGGCGCCCTGATTTATCAGCCGGCTACTTTAAAGGAACGCTTGTTAGGGGACCGGCCCCCGGAAGCTTTTATTCAAAAACTAAAAGCACAGCAAATCAAGCCGCTTTCGGTTGGCCGGGTGATCGTGGCCACTTGGGAGCCGCATCAAACTACTGTACTGAATACGATAAAGGAAACCGGGCTGGAATATCAGGTGATCTTTAATAAGGGTGCGGTAATGGTTTTGCCGCCCGGTATCAATAAGGCAAAAGGATTGCATGAAGCTTTAAAAGAGCTCGCGATATCCGAACATAACACCGCAGCGATAGGCGATGCGGAAAATGACAACGCGATGCTGCAGGTAGCTGAATGTGCCGTGGCTGTGGCTAATGCATTGCCACAGGTTAAAGCCACCGCTGACTGGACCACGGAGCATCATCATGGAGAAGGCGTGGCCGAACTGATCGCTCAAATGATCGAAGATGACCTGGCTGGATTGGATCAGCAGTTGTCGCGGCATTACCTGGAACTGGGCCAGTGTTTTGATGGTTCCGTCTTTAATGTCAGTCCGTACGGGCACAGTCTGCTGCTGGCAGGCACCTCCGGTTCCGGTAAAACCACTTTCACTGCAGCTTTCCTGGAAAAATTAATGGCGAAGCAGTACCAGTTCTGCCTGATAGACCCGGAAGGCGACTACCTGGACCTGCCGGATATTGTAACAATGGGAGATGCCAGTCAGCCACCCATCATAGAGGAAGTGGTGAAGTTGCTTGCCCCGGCAGCTCAAAACGCGGTTGTATGCACCCTGGCCATTCCGCTGAATGACCGGCCGTCCTTTTTTAAAAAATTACTGACGGCGGTAGTTGAGCTCCGTAAAAATACCGGGCACCCGCATTTTATCATTATGGATGAGGCACATCACCTGGTACCCCAGGAAACAGAAGATAGTTTCTTTAATTTCCCCGAAGACTTTAAAAACTTTTTTGTCATCACCACTAAGCCTGACCTGATCAGTCACGTTTTTTTGGAGAGGGTGGATATCGCCATCATGATGGGTGAAACCCCCAGCCGGTTCATGGCTGAATTTGCCGCGCTCATTCATGTAAAGGTGGATGTCCCCGAAAATATCGTGCTGCAAAAAGGAGAAGTGCTGGTATGGCAAAAGGATCAAAACAAAACGCTGTTGGTGAGAAGCGTCATGCCTGGCACCCTATTGCGGCGGCATAAACGTAAGTATGCCACCGGGGACATGGGGTACGATAGTTTTTATTTTAAAGGCCCCCAAAATAAGCTCAACCTGAAGGCCAACAACCTGAATACTTTTGTGCAAATGGCAACAGGCATTGATGATGAAACCTGGCTTTATCACCTCTGGCAAAAGGATTTCTCCAGGTGGTTCCGGGGATCTGTTCACGATGAAGAACTGGCCCTGCGAACTGAAAAGATCGAGGAGCAGGAAAAAAATGCAGGCATTTCCCGTGAGGCGATCTTTCAGCTCATTCATGAGCGGTATACAGCGCCTGCCTGATTAAAAACCAAAATGCTGGATATCCTGGTCAATAGGAACTGCTTTAACCTATTACAAAACATATCCGGCTGGATTTCCTACGGACAACTTGATTGAGTTGATCGGTGTCCATTTTTTTTAAATGTTAGCGCTGTTTAAAGAGTCAATACAGCATGCCTCCTTTATTTTTTTCTAAGGCGGCTTCTTTTTCCTCATATTCCCGGATGTCAATTTCCCCTTTTACGAGACGCCTTCTCAGGATTTTCAGTTCATGATCCCTGCTTAATCTTTGACCCGGTATGCCCAACGGAATGGCAAAGATCCAGATCAGCAGTATGATCCAGCCACCATATCCAGTTTATCCCCCAATTATATCCGCTATGATCGTACCACATGGCGCATTTGTTTTTAAGTAAATACCGCTTTAACTTGTGCTTTTTTTATTTCTTACGGGGTGGAACAATCACGTAATTAACCTGTTGGCTATAGTACCAGCAGCAGGAGGAGTAGCATGTTCCTGGCTGAACTATTTTGGCGATGGGTTTAAAACGGTAATTAATAACAGCACACACGACACTCTTCGTTATACACACGATTTGCGGATGCTGCGCTTTTTTTATTCGGCTGCCTGGTATTAAAATCAACTTTGAAGGATTATAAATTCAATCTATTTTATTATAATTGGTTGCTCAAAATCGATGGCAAAAAACAAATTACTAAGAATGGACAATGTCGGCCTCGTTGTAGAATCCCTCGATGACGCTATATCTTTTTTCACGGAGATAGGTTTAAAGCTCGAAGGGCGAGCTAAGGTCGAAGGAGAATGGGCTGGTCGCGTTACGGGACTGGGTTCTCAGTCTGTAGAGATGGCTATGATGGTTACCCCCGATGGCCATAGCCGGCTTGAGCTTTCGAGATTTCTAACTCCGCCTGCTATCTCAGATCACCGGACTGCTGCTGTGAACTCTTTCGGTTATTTACGCGTTATGTTCACTGTTGAAGACATTGACGAAATGATATCCAGACTCATCAAGCATGGCGCTCAACTCGTGGGCGAAGTGGTTCAATACGAGGACTCGTATCGGCTCTGCTACATTCGCGGAACCGAAGGACTTCTAATCGGTTTGGCGGAACAACTCGGTAATAAATGAGTAGCGGATGTATGATAAGTTTCTGACAGGCTTTCAATGTCCGTCTTTATCGTCATATTATCATTCGGCCCGACTGTGCTAAGGAGCAACACTAAATTTGCGGTTCTCGTTGCTTCAGCGCTATCCAGACACTGGGCTATGTTTACTTGCTTAGAGCCTCACCGACACATAATGAGTGTACGTCATTATGTAAATAGGAGATGTCATAAAATGTTATTGACATAAAAATTATTGGTCATTCTCTAAAATTGATCCAGAACACAATAAAAGCGGCAAAAAAAAGCAAGACGCCCGCAATCATCACGGCGGTAGCTGCCGCTTGCTGACTGATGGAAAAAGACAGGCGCATCAGCAAACCACCCCCAGCCAGGAAAAATAGACAATACCATAAATTCTTTCGCTTTGGCATTAATCAATTCTTTGTGTTTTAACCCTCATAACCTTATGCCTGTTAATTTAATCATTAACAGATCCGCCATAATAACGGTAAAATTCATTTTCATAGGTTTCAGGTAACGGCATTGACGGATCATATTCCGGGCTGTTCTTTACGGCGTTTACCGTTATATTGACATAAACCGAAGAATCCTCCCATTTTATCTTGCTAATCCATTTGGGAGCGATCAAAACTTTCTTCCCGGGAAACCAGTGTCCTGTATCTACTACCAGGAAATGCACTTGCCAGGTATTATCATCAATGATAAAATCCTCTACATCGCCTATTTCACCATCAGCAGCATGGATCCGGTAGCCCGTAACTTCATTGGTACTGCGCAGGTGCGGATCAACCGGTTTCTTTTTATTGGATGCTGCCAATATGCTTTCTTCAAACGGCGTTCTGGATTCGGCCATACCCGACAACCCCATACCCCCATAAAATCCAACGCCGACAGGACCATAATATGGCCAGCCGTAGTGACTGTAAAGTTCAATTTCCTGCTGGCGGGAAACGGTCCTTTCCGTATCGATATCCGGACTATTTTTTATTTGCTCTTTAGTAAGATTAACCGGAAAAATTTTTCTTTCCCAGTCAGGTTCTTTTAAAGCCGTGGAGGAAATAAGCACTTTACGACCAAACAGCCAGCTGCCTGTTTTCACAATAAGGTAACGTATAGTCCAGGTTTCGTCATCAAAATAAAATTCATCCACTTTACCAAACTCACCATCGGTGGCACCCGTACTGAAGCCAACCAAATTTTTCACATTACGTCTCATAATTCCTCCCGCTTTATAGGCTCTTTTTTTAGCTCTCTTTGTATATACCTTATTAAACTCCAGGTTCAAAGAGAAGGTTAGATGTTCATACCAGCGCGCTGTCCGGTCTGAAAATGACACCTGCAATAGTTGCAATAATTAATATGATCATTAATACCCAAAAGAAAATACCGATTACGGCGACTGTTGTTGTCGTTTTTTCTTCTTCATACATGTTCTCCGCAGTCGCGCTTTTCCCCGTATTGCCGTTATTCAATCTGCGTGGTGAAGGGGCTGTAGGTACTACCGCTGCAAGCAGCAATGCAAATATTACAGCTGCAATTAAGCCCGGTACCCAATAATATCCCCATACTACAGGACCTGCCGGCGCTGCCCGCTCGCCTGCGCTAAAGGAAACGAAAAACAGCAGGAAGAAAAACGTCCAGAAGCTGCCCCATGGCCCGGTATTCTTAAAGACCAGGCTAAAGATCACTGTTAATATCACAGCATAAAAAAGGGCGAATAAAATACCGGCGATTGACATGATCGATAAATTAAATCGTTATCAAAAGGCCTTTTACTTATCTATATAACAAGCGATTACGAGAAATGTTCCATTTATCCATCATCAATATTGCTGATATTCATTAAATGATGGCATCCGGCAGCTCTTTTTTATGCTCCGATGAAAATCTTCATTAACTCACTGAAATTATCCATAGTTATTCTTCTGAAAGCTTATACCAGCCTTGCCGAAACCAGGGTATTCTGCTTTGTTATCATCAGCACCACATCAATGATAAGCCTTATCAGCAGGTGGGTAAAGAGGACATAACTGCCCAGGTCAACTTTTCAGCTTTATGCCATTGGGGGCTCAGGAACGGGTTGGCATGTTGTGGCTTAACCACCCAGGCTCAGTTTTTGCCGTCACTCGGATTTAAGGAGTACTTACGAAAGAACACGGCCGAGAACGGAAATATCGCGCAATTAGCACTGCAGGAGGTCATGTTAATCCATACCTTATTGGTTGATATGGGCAGTAAATTTAAAGTATTGATCCAGCAAAAAGGAATGCCGGGACCAGCACTATCGGGATTAAAAACTTCCTAACGGGATTGAGTGGAAAAGCCTGAAATCAAAATGAGCCGGTGGCAGGTCGTCTCCGACCTGGTTGCTGATGAACGAAAAACAATATAAATCAGTCCGGCTCAGCCATTGACCACCTCACCTCCATTTACATGGATTACCTGCCCGGTAATAAATGAGGCATCGTCAGAGGCCAGGAAAACATAGGCAGGCCCAAGTTCTGATGGCTGCCCGGCGCGTTTCATCGCGGTTTCGCTGCCAAAGCTTTTGATCTTTTCTTCATCAAATGTGGATACGATCAGTGGCGTCCATACCGGCCCCGGTGCCACCGCGTTGACGCGGATCTTCTTTTCAGCGAGGTTGGTAGCC
>NZ_JBFUKF010000233.1:0-7819 GCF_056400985.1 Mucilaginibacter sp. P4_G9
CAATATAGAAAACTTGCGGCAACGAAAGGCTCCGCGAAAGCTATCAAGGCAGTCGCCCGAAAAATAGCTGTGATCTTTTACAACATGGTACTCAAAAAACAGGCTTATGATGCCAGCAAAGTTCAGCAGGATCCGGCTATTACGACAGCAAGGATAATCGCACGTCTGCAAAAAAATGCAGCTAAACTGGGTTATATCATACAAAAAGCAGCTTGATTATGAGCGACTTGTAAATGTGTCATTATAAGGAACGAAGCAATCCCCAATTTACAGAGTAGCTGTGCAAATCCGATCTGTATTTTGGGGATTGCTTCGTCGTACCTCCTCGCAATGACGATCACGAGGTGATTGTGGTATCCATACATCTCGTTACTGTTTTTTCCAGCTCGGCTGGTGGGCAATGACGGTTTATTTAACACCCATTGTGTATATAGTTCGCGATTGCCGCGCTGTACTCGTATGACACGCAATTACCAAATAAACAAAGGCACAAGCCATATTGGCGATATGTAATACGGATCATAATACGGCTCGTAATATGTTATTGTTTCTTCTTCAACAACTGTAGTAGTGGTAGTGCTGCCACCTCCGCTATTGTTGTTGCTATTTTGTTTTTCTTCTTCCTCCATAAGCCTTATCATCAGCTCCGATCCCTGGTTTATCATATCTACCATGGCATCTTTGCCCACGTCTTCGGGTTTTATGGCGGTATTGCAAATTTCTTCTATTTCGTTCCAGGTATCATCTGCCATCAAATCATTTTGCCAGCCGGCCGCGGTTGTATCAAACCTGTTTTCGTTGATGAACGACATGAATACAATTTCTGCAGGATCTGCCTTTTTAAACATGGCTACGGCAATACGGAGGTCGTCAAAACGTTCGTCGTTGGTGAAATCAAACCAGGCATCATCGGTATCAAAATCAAAATAGCTGTCGAAAGCGAATTCGCCTTTTTCAAGATCTACAAATGAAAAAACATCATAAACCTTCAGGTATTCGGTATAACGCTTCATAAAGGTATCAAACACCCCCCGGCCCTTTGAACTAACCCGGTAGCCGGAGCCCGAGGTAATGATATAGCCGTTGGCAACAAGTTGAGTAAATAAAGGCTGCAGCGCGGCATCGTCACCATGAGCGCTGCCGCTAAACTGGTGGTTGCCATTTATCATTTCGTTTAAAAGGACGATTGCCTTAAACGTTTTTTTATTATCGTCGGATAAAACGGTATTTTTTCTTAATTGGATAGCCATATCTATAGTTCAGAACGGTTTTCTGTAAAATTTGTGAATAAAAATCTATAAAAATTTAGATATATGGAGATGATTTTACCGCCTGCGGCCAAATCCGCCGCGGCTGCGCCCAAAGCTTGATCTGCTGCCGTTTGAACTCCTGCCGCCAAATCCGCCGCTCCTTACCCTGCTGTTTGAATTGCGGGAACCGAACGATCTTTGCGACCGCGTGGGCTGGCTTAAGCTGCTCCGGTTGCTGCTTCTTGACGACATTGCCGACGAGGTGGTTGGCCTGAAGGTAGTGTAAGTACGGGTGCGGGTATAATACGATGGATAGTACCCGTAATGGTACATAGGCATATAATAGCTATGCGGGCGTAAAAAGTAGCTTAATATCAGTACATCGGTTAACGAAAATGAGGAATGGTAATAGTTATTATATCCCGCATAGCTTGGGTTACCCTGTATACTCATATCGGCGGTATTGTTATTGCCCGTAGGGCCAACCTTGATACTGGCAACCGTTACCGATTCGGAATTGCTAACGTCATCAATTACCTTGAGGTTGTTATTGTCGGCTTCCTGTACTTTCAGGTAATCAATGTTGCCGTCCTTATCCAGGTCCAGGTTATTTATCTGGTTAGCAGGGTTATTAATAGCTTTCTCCAGCGTTTGCGGGTCGGTGCTGGTTTTAACAAACTGGGCAAGCTTATTTACATCGAAACCGGCAGTAGTATTGTTTTCAATAGTTACATTATTTTGCTGTGGCTGCCTTTGGTTGCACGCCGAAACCAGCAATACTAAACCTGTAAGCGCTATAAATATTTTTTTCATGCTGTTTTTAATGATTTGCCGAACACGGCAGTTTTGTTGGTTATGGTTTGTGCCGGCCGGTTTTTTTGTATTTAACTTTTTTGTTTAGTTAGATGTGGGGATATGGTGCTATGTTACAAAAAAAATATATTATTTGGAAGGGGATGGGAGTGTTACTCCTTTTGTCTTTTGTCATCCTGAGCGCAGTGAAGGATCTGCTCGCCGCCATGCTTCTTCGCCTGGATAGTCGGCGAATAGATCCTTCACTGCGTTCAGGATGACAAAGGATTTTATTACACATCATCAATTCATCAATCCAAAACATCATCTGCACATTTGAAATCTGAAATCCGCACATCTGCAGCTTTAAAATTCAAACCCCGCGTCACTGTCCGGATTATCCAACTTAGTGCTCTTTCGCTCACCGGCTACCGTTACGTGCAGCATATTGATCTGCTCGGCATGTTCACTGAAAAGGATATCGTCATGAACATCAATTTTTTTCACTTTGCTGATGCCTTTCACCTCAAAATAAATCCAGGCGGCATCTTCCTGTATCTCATAACCCACATAGCTTAGGTTAAGCGCTTTGCTGTCGGCTTTAATGAGCAAATGCTTTTTAATGTAATCGTTAAGCATCTGGTTCATTTTGGCTTTATCCTTCGGGTGTACAATATCAACAGGCGTTTTGTATTGTTTTTCGATGGTGCGTTCAAGGTCGTCGTAAAAAATGCGGCAGCTTACCTCAACGCTTTGGTTTTTGGCATTGTGGTTAATGGTGGTAACGCTTACAAAAAAGGGGTGGAAAAAGCTGAGCCAGCTTATGATGAATAATTTTAACATAATTGACAATAGTTCAATTTTTAACGATAGCAAAGAATACCAAATGCAGAGGAGGCACCTACGGAGCCAACACACTTTTCGTTCTTTCTATAAACACGTAGCTCCTAACGGAGCATACTAAGCCTACCTGAGGATTATTGCTAATCTTAGTAAATTCCTCAAACCACAATCCGACCCCATCGGGGTCACGTGTTTATAGCAATAACCGTATAGCTTCCTGGCTCCGCAGGCGCCTGCTATAACCCGCATGCTATAAACGGACCGTATCGCACGGGTATTTTATTTTCGACAAAAAACGTTATTTTTATTGGCAATTGCGAATTAGCTCAATGACTGACTTTTCATTATACTTCCAGTTGGGATGGCAACACATCTGCAACTGGGAGGGGTACGACCATATTTTATTTGTAACTGTGCTATGCGGCACCTACCTGCTTGCCGACTGGCGCAAGGTGCTGGTATTGGTTACAGCGTTCACCATAGGGCACTCTATCACACTGGCTTTAAGTGTGTTAAATGTCATTCGCATCAATGCTTCGCTTATTGAGTTCCTGATTCCGGTTACCATTGTTTTTACCAGTTTGGTTAATGTGCTCAATAAAAAACGCACAGCCAATACCATGCGGCTTAACTATTCTTTAGCCTTATTTTTTGGGCTCATCCATGGCATGGGTTTCTCCAACTACCTTAAAAGTTTGTTAGGCAGCAGCAGTAATATTACGGCGCAGCTGTTCGCTTTCAACCTTGGGCTTGAGTTTGGGCAGGTTTTAATTGTAATATCTGCGTTACTTATCTCTTATTTGCTTATCAAATTTACCAAAACACCATGGCGCGACTGGACGCTGTTCCTCTCGTCGGCTATATTTGGAATTGCTTTTATAATGTGTATCGAACGTTTTTTTCTAATTAAATTCAGATGAATAAATTTTACCCGGCTCTATTTTCATGCTTGATGCTGGCTTCGGCATCATGGGCACAACACGACAACAACCCCGGCTCCAATCACGGTAACCGTTTTGAGCAGTTGGGCACCATGCTAAGCACGCCGAACGGTTATCGCTCGGCATCCGGCGCACCTGGTCCGCAATATTGGCAACAAAAAGCCGATTACGAGATCAACGCCACCCTAAACGATGATAAGCAGCGTTTGGATGGATCGGAAACGATAACCTATACCAACAACTCGCCCGATGCACTTACTTACCTGTGGCTGCAGCTTGATGAAAATCAGCATAAAAAAGATGGGGAAGCTTCAAAAATGAATGAAAGCAAAATGCAGGGCAAAATGAGCATTCGCCAGTTGCAGGGCATCATGGGTACCCAGCTTGACCTGGGTAACCATATTGAAAGTGTAAAGGATGCCAATGGCCGTGCGCTTAGCTTTACCATTAACGAAACCATGATGCGCATTGAATTGCCGGTAGCTTTGCAGCATGGGCAAAAATTTAAGTTTAAGGTTAACTGGTGGTATAATATATCCGACAGGATGACCATCGGCGGTCGCGGCGGTTACGAGTATTTTCCCGAGGACAACAATTACCTGTATACCATGACCCAATGGTACCCAAGGATGGCTGTTTACAGCGATTTCCAGGGATGGCAAAACAAACAGTTTATTGGCAGCGGCGAGTTTGCCTTAACCTTTGGCGATTTTAAAGTAAACCTTAACGTACCTGCCGATCATGTGGTGGGTGGTACCGGCCAGTGCTCAAACTACGCGCAAACATTAACTGCCGCCCAGCTCAAACGCTGGAACGCGGCCCAGTCTGCAACCTCGCCGGTTGAGGTGGTAAATTTAGACGAGGTAAAAAACACCATGAAAGGCCATGCAGCCGCCCGCAAAACATGGGCTTTCCATGCCGAAAATGTGCGTGATTTTGCATGGGTATCGTCACGCCGGATAGTATGGGATGCCATGAGTACCCAGATAGAGGGTGGTAAAAAGGTAATGGCAATGTCGTACTATGGTCCCGAGGCTTACCCCCTTTACCGCAAATATTCAACCAAGGTTGTTGCGCATACCTTACGGGCCTATTCCAAACATACCATCCCTTACCCTTACCCGGTTGCTATTTCTGTTGAGGCTGCAAACGGTATGGAGTACCCTATGATCTGCTTTAACTTTGGCAGGGCCGAAAAGGATGGTACTTATAGCGAGGCTACCAAGAACGGGATGATAGGCGTTATCATCCACGAGGTTGGCCACAACTTTTTCCCGATGATTGTAAACTCCGACGAGCGCCAGTGGACCTGGATGGACGAAGGCCTAAACACCTTTTGCCAGTACATGGCCGAGCAGGAATGGGACCCTAAATTCCCATCGTCACGTGGTCCGGCTTACAAGATTGTGGATTACATGAAGATGCCAAAGAACCAGCTGGAGCCTATCATGACCAACTCCGAAAACATTATCATGTTTGGCCCCAATGCTTACGCTAAACCTGCAACAGCCTTAAACATACTGCGCGAAACCGTAATGGGGCGCGAGCTTTTTGACTATGCTTTTAAAACCTACGCCAAACGCTGGGCCTTTAAGCACCCAACACCCGAAGACCTGTTCCGCACCATGGAAGATGCCTCGGCTGTTGACCTTGACTGGTTTTGGCGTGGATGGTTCTTCGGCACCGAACCGGTTGATGTATCATTGGATAGCGTGAAATATTACCGTTTAAATACCAAAAACCCGGCTGTTGAAGGCGCTACAGACCGCGCCGCGTTTGAGCATAACCTCGAGAACATCAGCACCACCCGCAACAAAGCCGCCGGAACGCGCTTTGCTGTGGAGGCCGATACCTCATTGCAGGATTTTTATACCAAATGGGATCGTTTCGCGGCAACGCCAATGACCACCAAAAGCTACCAGGATATGTACAGCGCCTTAACTCCCGACGAGAAGAAACTGTACGATAGCAAGAGCTATTTTTATGAGCTTACCTTTAGCAACAAAGGCGGCCTGGTGAGTCCTATCATTATTGAGTGGACCTATGCCGATGGTACCACGGAGATAGACAATATCCCGGCTTACATATGGCGTAAAAACGAATTTAAGGTGAGCAAGGTATTTGCCAAAACCAAAGAGGTAAAATCCATTAAGCTTGACCCATACCGCCAAACGGCCGATACAGACGAAGCCAACAACAGCTGGCCAAGGGAATACGCCCCATCAAGGTTCGAGCTGTTTAAGCAACAAACCCTGCCAAGAGGCTCAACACCGGGCACTAACCCGATGCAGGATGCCAGGAAAACAAATTAATAGCAAAGCCCCCGATGTGATTGGGGGCTTTTTTATTAGTAATATCAGCCATGTCATTGCGAGGCACGAAGCAATCGCGAACTGTGCAAATCCACCTCGTTAATTATGCAGTTGGTTTCTTTAATACCAACAAGTGTATTAAAAAACTCCTCCTGAAATATACATTTGGGCGTTGCCTGCGGCCGGGCTCTATGCTCATACTGCACAGGCCTTAGCCACAATGGCCGGTATCCGCGCCGATCCCTAACGCAAAATTTGTCTGAAYCGGGATTAAACAGATTTATCAGATTTTTGGATTTTGATTTGCATAGCGCGCTGCCCATATATTATATGCGCCGAACCTACGGTTCTCTTTATTCTTCTTTTGCTTTCTCAACGGGTTGAAACCGGTTGCTACAAAATGGATCAGGGCTACGCCCTTCCATTGATAGAGGTGATGTAAAAAAAACTTTCACAATATCAATCAAGATGCAAATTAGTGACTCATTTTCAATAATTTGCGTTAGTAAAGTAAAAAGAATGAATAGAGCATTAACTTTAAAAAATTGGAATGATGGAGGCGGAAATTATGTTTTAAAAGGTAATCCAAAAAATAAATGGGTTGGATTTCAGGAAACAGTTTTAATTGAATTATCGAACGTTTTTGGTGAGAGTTTTAATATTGTAATTTGGACTGACGATCAAAATGAATCCGATTATTATTGTATCCCTTATAGTGCAGTGAAGCATCTTTTCGTTAATGAGCATAAAACCACTGGAAAATATCCCAACAGGTGGACGGCTATCATACTGGGTCATCAATTTCTAATGCATAGTAATACACAATTGTCTGTTGATATTTCACAATACTATGCCATACCATTCATTGTTCATTCTATTGTTGAGTTTGAAGACGACTATTTTATCGAAAATGCAAAAGCAGAAATAAATATTCGTATCGGCCAATCTAAATTCAGAAAAGGTGTATTGAAGAATTTTGGTAATAAATGTGCACTAACGGGTATTTCAGAAAAATCATTATTAACAGCCAGTCACATTATACCATGGTCGCATAAAAAAGATTTTCGAGGGGATATTTCAAATGGTATTTGCTTATATGTAGAATATGATAAACTTTTCGACGAGGGCTATATTTCGTTTACAGATGACTTAGAAACGATTGTAATATCTGATTTGCAATCGGTTTCAACTTACTTGCAACAAAGACTTGAAAATTTGATTGATACCAGTCTTAATAAACCGCTTCATAAGCAGGTCAACAAAGAATATTTATGTTACCATCGGAAAAATGTATTTAAAGGGTAGTTGCTACAGATGAAAATTATCACATGGAATTGCCAAATGGCTTTTAGGAACAAAGCCCATTTAATTTTAAGCGAACATCCTGATATTTTAATAGTACCCGAGTGTGAACATCCTGATAAATTATTAAAGATTAACTTAGAAGCAACAAGCGTTTTATGGTATGGCACAAATAAAAGCAAAGGTCTTGCTGTATTTTCATTTGGTGAGTACCAGCTATCTCTTATGGCTATTCATAATGAAGGGATAAAGATTGTATGTCCCGTCGCTGTTACGGGCGGGGAGGTCGATTTTATTTTATTGGCAGCTTGGGCGCAACAAACTACAGATTATGATTATCGTCATATAGGACAGATTTGGAAAGCAATACATTATTATG
>NZ_JBFUKF010000234.1:0-7792 GCF_056400985.1 Mucilaginibacter sp. P4_G9
GCCAACGCCAACGCTGATGTTGCCTACCAAACAAAAGGAGAAGATTTTGCAATATATTAATAACAATATAATACAGGAACAACACATTATTGAGCAAACCCAAAGTAAGGCGACAACCAGTTTTGATAAATGGCTTGCTGATGGTAGCTATAAAAAGCTTGCTGCCGATAAGATCCCCGGTAATGGTTTGCAGGCTTATTACACATTTAATAAAGGCGACCTGATAAATAAAGTTAATCCTAAAGATATCGGTGTAATGAAACGCGAAACAGGCCAGCCCGGTGATGCCGCTGTGTTTGAAAATCGGGGTAATGGCAAAGCATTAGTACTAAATGGTGATACCTGGTTTGATTTAAATAAGGCAGGTATTTTCAGAAGATCGCAGCCATTTAGTATCGGCATTTGGGTAAATATCCCCAGGCAACTTACTGAGGGCGTAATATTCCATAAAAGCAGTGCAGAGCGTTTATATAATTTCAAAGGATATCACCTCTACCTAAAAAATAATAAGCTGGAGCTGAATATGACGCATACAGGTCCTTCAAATGCTATTACCAGGGTAAGTATCGGCGATGTTCCGCGCGATAAATGGATCCAGCTGACGGCAACTTATGATGGTTCATCAAAAGCTGTCGGTTTTAAACTGTACCTGGATGGCACTGAAATGAAGATGGAAACCACTATGGATGAGCTTACAAAAGACATCCTGTTTACGGGAGGATCGGAACCGGGTTTGCAGGTAGGAGCATGGTGGCGGGGCCGTGGATTTAAGGATGGCAAAGTAGATGATATTACCGTTTATAACCGCACTCTTACACCTTTTGAAGTGAAAACCCTGGCACAAAAGGCAAGCTGGGCACAAATTGCAGGGAAGGATAAAGCTGCATTATCACCGGCCGAGGTTGCTGATCTGAAAACGTATTACTTAACCGCTGTTGATCCCGGTGTGCTTGCCGAAGATAACAAATTAACTGCGCTAAGAACTACTTTATCCGACTCGACCGAAAATATTGAGGAGCTTATGGTGATGCGGGAAATGCCAAAGGCTAAAAAAACGTTCCTGCTTAAACGGGGCAATTATGATATGCCTGGCGAACAGGTTTATCCTAGTACGCCGGAAGCTATATTGCCTTTTCCTAAGGATTTGCCTAAAAACCGATATGGATTGGCGCAATGGGTTACTAATCCAAGTAATCCTTTAGCGGCGAGGGTAGCGGTGAACCGTTTCTGGCAGAACTTTTTTGGTACAGGAATTGTGAAAACCGCCGAAGATTTTGGCAACCAGGGCGAAATGCCAAGTCATCCCGAACTATTGGACTGGCTGGCCATCACCTTTGTTGAATCGGGATGGAATGTGAAAGCTTTAAATAAGATGATCGTAATGTCGGCAACTTACCGGCAGGATTCACGTGCTACAAAGGAGGTAGCGGAGAAAGATCCGGAGAACCGTTACCTGTCTCATGGTCCCGCGTATAGGATGCAGGCCGAGAGGATTCGTGACAATACTTTGTTGGCCAGCGGTTTGTTGAATACTCAAATTGGTGGAAAAAGTGTAAAACCATACCAACCGGAAGGTTTATGGGAAATAAACAATACCAGCTACGCACCCGACACCGGTAAGGCGGTTTACAGGCGCAGCTTGTATGTAATCATCAAACGATCGGTACCAAACCCAACACTTGCAACATTTGATGCCTCATCGCGCAGTTATTGCATTATGCGCAGACAAAAAACCAATACTCCGCTACAGGCACTGGTTACCCTAAACGATCCCACTTTTGTTGAGGCTGCCAGGGTAATGGGCGAGCAGATGGCGCGTTCAGGCGATAGTCGTACAGCTATTACTACTATCTATCGCAAATTAACAGGGCGAAAGCCTATGCTAAATGAAGTTAACCTGTTGCTTACCCTGCAGCAAGTGGAGTTAAAGAAATTCAGAGAACATCCCGAAAAACAAACGGGGTGGCTAAATGCCGGTCAGTATAAGATAGATAAAAAGCTTGATACTGCTTTAATTGCGGCCAACACGGTTGTTGCCAGCACGATATTAAATTCAGATGCATCATTAACCAAAAGATAAAAGGATATGCCAGATTTTCACCATGATGAGGAGTTTAGGCTTCAGACGCCCGAATTTAATGAGCTCAACAAAAAACTCGATAGGCGTAACTTCCTGACCAAAACCTCGCTGGGTTTGGGGGCGTTAGCTGTCGGATCGTTATTTGGGAGCAGTCTTTTTGGTAATTCGCCTAAAGCAGCACCGGGTTCATCTGGCGATCTGGAGGCGGATATTTTAAAAGCCTTGCCTCATTTTGCGCCAAAGGCAAAGCGGGTAGTATACCTGTTCCAGAGCGGCGGGCCATCCCAGTTTGAAACCTTTGATTATAAGCCCAGGTTAGCTTCGATGCTTGGCCAAAACCTGCCCGATTCGGTACGCAAGGGACAACGGCTTACAGGGATGAGCGCCAACCAAAGTGCCCTGCCCATGGTGCCATCGTACTATAAATTTAACCAGCATGGCGAAAGCCAAACCTGGATGAGCGAACTGATGCCCTTTACGGCACAGGTAGTTGATGAGTTGTGCATTGTAAAATCAATGCATTCAGAAGCTATTAATCACGATCCTGCAATTACCTTTTTTCAAACAGGTAACCAGTTGCCGGGCCGTCCATCTATCGGTTCATGGATTAGCTACGGTTTGGGATCGGATAATAATAACCTGCCAACTTTTATTGTCCTGGTATCCAAAAACGGGCAAAAAGACCAACCATTGTATGCCCGCTTGTGGGGTAATGGATTTCTGCCATCCAAACACCAGGGAGTTCAATTCAGGGCAGGGAAAGATCCTGTTTTGTTTCTCAATAATCCAGATGGTTATGATGGAAAGGACAGGAAAGAGATGCTGGAATATTTATCCAAACTAAACCAAATGCAAAATGCGGCCTACGGTGATCCGGAAGTAGAAGCAAGAATAGCTCAATATGAAATGGCCTATCGCATGCAAACATCGGTACCCGAAGTAATGAGCACTGCCGATGAGCCTGATGAAGTTTTTGAAATGTATGGCCCTGATAGCCGCGACCCGGGTACCTATGCAGCCAATTGTTTGCTTGCGCGAAAATTGCTTGAAAAAGATGTGAAATTTGTGCAGCTCTACCACCAGGGATGGGATCAGCATTCAAGTCTGCCTTCGGCAATTGCAACGCAATGCAAAGCAACCGACCAGGCAACTGCCGCCCTGATCAAAGACCTGAAACAACGCGGATTGCTGGAAGATACCCTGGTGATCTGGGGAGGCGAATTTGGTCGTACCGTATATTCGCAGGGTAAACTGACAGCCAATGATTATGGCCGCGATCACCACCCGCGCTGCTTTACCATGTGGATGGCCGGCGCCGGGGTAAAGCCTGGTATAAGCTACGGCGAAACCGATGACTTTAGCTATAACATTGTGAAAGACCCGGTGCATGTGCATGATTTTCAGGCCACGCTGATGCACTTGATGGGGATAGATCACGAGAGACTTACCTACAAATTCCAGGGTAGGCGGTTCAGACTTACAGATGTGGAAGGGAAAGTTGTGAAAGATATATTGGCTTAGTATCAGGTAGTTGGTGTAGAGTATCAGGTAGTTAGTATCAAGTAAGATTCTGCACGCGGCTTTTTCAATCTTGATACTTGCTACTGAATACTTGATACTAAAAATGTATTTGTACATACAAATGAGAAAAATAAACCTGATATTAGAATCTGTTAATCAAGTTAAGGCCTCTGTCTGTTTTGATACCAATTACTAACTACTAAATTAACCATGGAGAACTCAAGAAGAAATTTTATAAAAAATTCGGCCATTGCATCAGCATTGGTTGCCGCTTCACCGGTAAACAGCTTTGCTATTTTACATAAGGATTTAAAGCCGGATGATCAAACCATCGGTCAGGGTGGTTTTACATACAAAGTTGATAGAGGGTGGGCCAAAATCAGCGTAAACAGTCACCCGCTGGCAAACTGTCATGAAATGGTTCAGGATAGTAAAGGTCGTTTGATTATGCTGGGCGATCATACCCAAAATAACATCCTGATATTTGATAAATTGGGCAAACTGCTTGATTACTGGGGAACTGCCTTACCGGGCGGTCATGGCTTAACTATAAGCAAAGAGGGGGGCGAAGATTTTCTTTTACTTACCGATTGCGGCTGGGCGGTTGATAAGACCGGTAATTCTTACGGGCAATCGGGCCAGGTATTGAAAACCACGGTTGATGGTAAATTGATATTTGCCATTGGTCACCCACGCACCATTGGTGTTTATAAAGATAATGAGCCCTTTAAACCAACTGAGACTGCTGTAGCCCCCAACGGTGATATTTATGTGGCCGACGGTTATGGATCTGATTATATTATCCATTACGATAGCAAAGGACAGTATATTCGTCATTTCGGCGGGCACAACAATGCAAATAAAGAGCATAACCTGGTAAACGCGCATGGTATCACTGTTGATACCCGCGATAAAAATAACCCTACGCTGATCTGTACCTCCCGCGAGGAAAATTGCTTTAAAGTATTTACCATGGATGGCAAGTTCATTAAACGGATTGATATGCCGGGTATGTACGTATGCCGTGCGGTAATTAATGAACAGAATATTTATGCGGGAGTTTGCTGGTCAAAAAATAGCAGCGGTCAGCGCTTTGATTATTCGGGCTTTGTAACGGTGCTTGATGGAAACAATAAAGTGATCTCAAATCCTGGTGGCGCTGCGCCTGTATATAAAAATGGTGTTTTGCAGCCAACTTTACAGGCGGCCAACCCCGTTTTTCAGCATGGCCATGATGTTTGTATTGATGAGGACAAAAATGTTTACGTATGCCAGTGGAATGCTTACCACACGGCCCCGGTAAAATTAACCCGTGTATGATATTAGCTAACATTTTTACTTTTGCCGGCCACCTGCATCCGCTTATAGTACATCTGCCTATCGGCTTTATTTTGCTTTCGGCTGTTTTTAATATTTTATCCTACAAAAAGAAGTATGAGAATTTAAAGCCTGCTGTATCTGTAACACTTCTCATCGGGTTTATATCGGCAGTATTGGCCTGCATATTTGGTTATGTGCTTTCCCTGTCGGGCGATTATGATAAGGGGGTATTAAGTCACCATAAATTCTCGGGGATTGTACTAACACTCATCTCCGGATTATTGTATGCCATCACTACCGATAGGTTTAAGAAAGAGCTATCCATGCCAGGTATGCTGTTTTCTTTTATGCTGATAGGTTTGGTGGGCCTGATGAGCTATAGCGGACACCAGGGGGCAAATCTAACCCATGGAAATGATTATCTTACTGTGCGCACACTAATGCAGGAGGTACGTGATAAACCAGTCAGCATTCAAAGCGCTATGATATATGAAGACGTAGTTGGCCCCATACTTCAAAAAAAATGTTCCCAATGCCACCAGGATGGCAAATTAAAAGGTAGATTTTCTGTAGAGAATTTGCAAACCTTATTAAAAGGCGGCAAAAATGGCCCTGCTGTAGTAGCAGGTAATCCAGGCGAAAGTGAACTTTACAAACGCGTTACGCTTGGTGCAGACGATAAAGATTTTATGCCGGCCGATGGTAAGCCGCCCTTAACCAAAACCGAAGTAAAGATCATCAAATGGTGGATAGAGAAAGCTGGTGCGGTACAAGGAAAAAATATAGCGCAGCTTAAAAATGCCGACTCAATAAAACAACAGGTAGGAGCGTACCTTGGCTTTATTAAAGATGAAGGCAGCGAAGGAGGGGAAAAGGGTTTTATACAAGCAGTTAACCCTGATATTCCTCTAAATGTTGATACTTTAGCTATCAGTCGTTTAAGGGCCAAAGGATTAATGGTAAGGATGATGCTGAAAAAACCGGCTATGCTTGATATAACTTTGCCTGAAAAATCGGGGCTGAAAATAGCGCAGATCAAAAATGACCTGATGCCGCTGGCAAAAAATGTAGTTTGGCTTAATTTATCAGGTAATGACTTTACTGATAATGATCTCCTTATCCTTAAATCATTCACAAACCTCGAGAAATTACGCATCGGGAAAAACCCGGTGACAGATGGCGTTAGTAATAACCTTGCATCGCTTAAGCATCTTGAAGCTKTAAACCTGAATCAAACTAAAATAACCGATCTCGCAGTAAATAATCTGAAAAAAAATCCGGCCATAAAAAGAATCTACACCTGGGGTACGGCTGCTAAACAAGCAAATTAACCCGTTACATAAATTATTGTATACACATTAAGCAATATTTTACAGTAAAATAAGCTTTTTGTCCATTACGGTAAATGATAATCCATTTCAAATAGACTTTTGATTAGTCATTTTTACGAAATATTACGTAAACTTAACCAGTTACCATAACAACAGTAAAACTGACGATGAACAATCCTATTACAAAACAAACTATCACCTTGAAAAAGAAATTGATACCATTTTTTATGTGTGCTGTTATTTTAAGCACATCGAATGCAATTGCTCAAAGTACATCAAAAACGCCAATCCCGCTTTCGGAATTACAGCAAAAATTTGTCGACCTGAGATTTGGTATGTTCATTCACTTTAATATTCCAACATACCAGGATGCCGACTGGCCTGACCCGGAAACACCTGCTGCTGCATTTAACCCAACAAAACTGGATTGTGTACAGTGGGCAAAGGCTGCAAAATCGGCCAATATGACTTATGGTTGCCTTACAACAAAGCATCACAGCGGTTTCTGCATATGGGATACCAAAACAACTGACTATAACGTGATGCACAGTCCGCTGAAGAGGGATGTGGTAAAGGAATACACCAAAGCCTTCCGCGATCAGGGTTTAAAGGTAATGTTGTATTATTCAATTTTGGATACCCATCACCGTTTGCGCCCTAATATGATCCAGCCAAAGCATATTGATATGGTTAAAAAGCAAATTACGGAGTTGCTTACCAACTATGGACAGATAGAAGCCCTGATAATTGATGGATGGGACGCGCCATGGTCGCGAATCTCTTATGACGATGTACCGTTTGAGGAAATTTACAAACTGGTAAAATCGCTACAGCCAAACTGCTTGTTGATGGACCTTAACGGCGCCAAGTACCCGGCCGAAGGTTTATATTATACTGATATTAAAACTTATGAAATGGGTGCAGGTCAGCGTGTATCAAAAGAAACCAACAAAATGCCGGCACTGGCCTGCTTACCTATACAAAGCAGCTGGTTCTGGAAAACTAATTTCCCTACAACCCCGATACGTGATGTAAACAAGCTGGTAAACGATGTATTGGTACCGCTTAATAACGCCAGCTGCAATTTTATCCTTAACGTGGCCCCAAATACAGACGGTTTATTTGATGATAATGCGATTGCAGGCTTAAAGCAAATAGGGGAGCTATGGAAAAATGAAGGCCCGGTGGCTAAGTTAGGCGAAACCGGCGCACCTATCATATCACATAACCTGGCTAAACATGCAGCAGCTAATTCAAGCTGGAGCGATGACTCGAATATTATGGACTTTGCCAACGACGATGATTTTGGATCATCCTGGCAATCAAACCCAAGGGTAAAAAGCCCATGGTACGAGGTAACTTTAAAGCCTGGTACCCCTTTTAACACAGTGGTAGTTTTTGAGAGTAAGCCAAACATAAAAAAATACAAGCTGGAGTATCTTGATGGTGCTACCTGGAAAACAATTTTTGAGGGCGAAAACCTTAGTCGGGTAAAAGTGAACCGCTTTAACCAGGTAAAGGGGGATAAGGTGCGCATGTC
>NZ_JBFUKF010000235.1:0-7783 GCF_056400985.1 Mucilaginibacter sp. P4_G9
GATCAGCACGTTGGCTTCGGGGTAGTAAGTCGCGGTGTTGCCCTCTGGGATGTTGTAGGGAACCACCACAAACAGGCGGGCCACACGCTCAACCCCTCCAAAGTTATTGTAAAGGTCTACGTGCTCTCCTTCCTTGAAACCGGCTTTGGCTATGTCCTTCCCGTTCATGAATATCACCCGACGCTCGTTGTGGATTCCGCGATAACGGTCGTTCAGCCCGTAAATGGTGGTATTAAACTGGTCATGGCTGCGGATGGTGGCCATCCGGTATTCCCCTGCGGCCATTTGGTGAYTGGGCAGACCGGCAATATTAAAGCCTATCTTATCACCATACTGCACACTTTTAAACTTACCCACACGTGGACCATTGGGCAGGTAAAAACCCGCAGGGATACGCACCTTTTGATTATAGTCCTCAAAGCCAGGGATCACTTTGGCAATTACATCGCGCACAGCATCATAGCTATTTGCATAGGTATCCCAGTCGACAACCGAGCGGCTGCCCAACGTGGCTTTAGCCAGGCGGCAAACAATTTGGTTCTCGTTCAGCAGATCTTTAGAAACAGGTTTAAGCATACCTTTTGACATCTGGACCACGCCCATCGAGTTTTCACAGCTGATGAATTGGGCGTCGCCCCCAACCATATCCTTATCACTACGGGACAGGGTTGGCAATATGAGCGCTTCATCGCCATGTACCAAATGGCTGCGATTAAGCTTGGTTGATACGTGGACCGACATTTCCAGTTTGCGCATAGCCTCGGCTGTGTAAGTAGTATCCGGTGTAGCCGAAAGAAAGTTACCGCCCATGGCGAAAAATACTTTAAGCTTACCCCTATGCATGGCTTGTATAGTTTCAACCACATCATAACCATGCCTGCGTGGGGGCTCAAAGCCAAAAACCTCTTTAAGCTTATCCAGTTGCCGGGGCTGCGGTTTATCAAATATCATCATGGTGCGGTTGCCCTGCACATTGCTATGCCCTCGTACCGGGCATAAACCCGCACCGGGCTTACCTATGGCGCCTTTCAGGATAGCAAGATTGACTATCTCTTTTACGGTATCAACCCCGTTTTTATGCTGCGTAACACCCATAGCCCAGCAAATAATAATGCGGCTTTTGTTCTTCAGCATATTGACAGCCTGCTGAATCTGATCCAGGGGGACACCAGCCTCAACGGCTAAATGGTTTATTTCAAATTGATCGAGGTGAGCCATGAACGCTTCATAACCTTTGGTACTGTTCTTTATAAATTCATGATCAAACACTTTACCGGGGGTTTCCAGCTCGGCCCTGTACAGCAGCTTTTCTATGGCTTTCAGCAGGGCCATATCGCCATTGATATTTACCTGCAGGTACAGATCGGCCAGTTGGGTGGTTATTCCCAGGAAACCTTTTACTGTTTGCGGGTTTTTAAACCCTATCAGCCCGGCCTCTTGCAAGGGGTTTACTGCAATTATTTTAGATCCGTTCTTTTTGGCCTTTTCCAACGCGGTAAGCATCCTTGGGTGGTTGGTGCCCGGGTTTTGGCCTATGATGATGATCACATCGGTATCATAAAAATCATTAAGGGTAACTGTGCCCTTGCCTATGCCAATCGACTCGGCCAAACCAACACCGGTAGATTCATGGCACATGTTTGAACAATCGGGCAGGTTATTGGTGCCAAACTCCCTTACAAATAACTGGTAGGTAAAAGAGGCCTCGTTACTGGTACGGCCAGAGGTATAAAACGCGGCTTCATTTGGTGAGGCAAGGCTATTGAGCTTACCGGCTATCTTCTTAAAAGCGTCGTCCCAGCTAATGGGTTGATAATGTGTGGCCCCTTTTGGCAGATACATGGGTTGCGCTATCCGCCCTTTTTTACCTATCTCATAGTCATTCAGTTTAGCCAGGTCGGCAACAGCATTTTGCGCGAAGAATTCGGCGGTAAGTTTTTTGGTTGTAGCTTCCTCTGCAAGGGCTTTTGCTCCGTTCTCGCAATACTCGGCAATGGGCGACCGGTCGTCATCCGGATCGGGCCAGGCACAGCCAGAACAGTCAAAGCCGTCCTTCTTGTTCATTTTAAACAGGCCTTCCATACCGCGCATCAAGCCGGATTCCTGCAAAATATCAGCCATAGCAACCGTTACCGCTGGAATGCCGGCTGCCCATACTTTTGGCTTGCTGATTTTCAGGTTGAGCAGTTCTTCAGGATTTTCTGCAGATGGCCGTTCTTTAGCATCCTTACTCATCACTTTTTATCGGCTAAAGGATTGGGGTAGTTGTCGCTCTGATCTTCGGCCACATTATCCAGGCAGGTAAAATCTTTTTCTACCAGTAAATGCAGGCTGCCATGTTTACCTTCAAAACCAACCTTATCCGTTTCCGCAAGCTCCCTGATCACATTGCTGGGTACAAAAAGGATAATGGTATTCTCCCTGAATATCGACGACAGGTGATCATCCTCAACCACTTTAATGGCATAGTATAGTTGTTGGCTGCCAAAGTCGACTTCTTCCTGCAGGTGGCCTTCCTCTGCCAATTGCACTACATCGCTTTTGGTAAGCCTGTATCTTAATGAATTGCCTTTAATACGTATTTTCATAATTTGGTATCAATACGCGGTGTGCCGCGGTGTAAATATTAAAACGCTCATCGCGCAGGAAACCTATTAGGGTAATATTAAATTCTTCGGCTAATTGTACGGCCAGGCTTGACGGAGCGCCTACAGCCGCAATGATATTAATGCCGGCCATAACCGCCTTTTGTACCAGCTCAAAACTTGCTCTGCCGCTTAAAAGCAGTATAGTTTGCTGCAGAGGGAGCCAGCCGTAACCAAGGGCCGCCCCTATTAATTTATCCAACGCATTGTGCCTGCCTACGTCCTCGCGCAACAATAATAATTCGCCCTGCGTTGTGAATAAAGCCGACGCGTGCAAGCCGCCGGTATCAGCAAATATCCGCTGATTCCTTTGTAAAATAAGGGGCAGCCGGTATAAAATATCCGCAGCAACGGCATCCTGATCTGCCACCAGGCCGGTAAAATTGCTTACCGTACGAATGGCATCTATAGAGCCCTTGCCACATACGCCGCAGCTTGATGTGGTATAAAAATTACGTTCGCTATTTTGCAAGAGCGGTTCAACACCGGGATTTAAGGTAACCTGGATCACATTTTCCTTGTTTTCGGCACAGGCAATAAAGCAATGAGCGGTTGACGTAATATCATCAGCATCTTTTATAATACCTTCTGTAAATAAAAAACCGTTCGCAAGTTCAGCATCATGCCCCGGCGTACGCATGGTAACCGAAATATTCTGTATCTGCTGTTGCCCTTCTTTTCCATACTCCAGCCTTATCTCCAGGGGTTCTTCAATAACAAGCGCATCGGTTGCCCGGATGTTGGTTGCAGCTGTAACTTTAACAACAGGTATTTGATGTGTGGATTTAACGGCCATATGTAAATATACAATTTAGCATACAAGTTGTTTAGTTCGCCGGCCCGCTAAAGGGTGAGTTTTTGAATATCAATTATTTATAATTCTATGGTATATTATATCTCTTTTTGCCCTAATTTTGAGAGATGAAGATCAATGTGCTGGCATTTGGTGTAACCAAGGAGATATTCGGAAGTTCGCTGGTAAGTTTGGAATTAACAAATGACGCTACCATTTACAATTTGAAGTATGTACTTGAGCAGCAATATCCACGCTTAAAGCAATTGGCATCGTATATGGTTGCCGTAAATAACGAGTATGCTTTACCCGGCGATACCATCCACGAACGCGACGAAATAGCTATTATTCCGCCCGTAAGCGGGGGATAGTTTTTTTTGGGGACAAAGAATTTTAGGACTTTCGGACGAAGGACTTTCGGAAAAAAGATTGCAATCTTTTATCATAAAAAAATGAGTATCAGAAGAGCCACTTTGGCCGATCAGCCTGCTATATCAAACTTACTGGATCAGTTGGGTTATCCGGGGACGGAAGCCTTTTTAGCTGAAAACCTGGAACAGATGCTTAGCCAGCCACAATCGGAAGTTTTGGTTTATGAATTGGATGGGCAGGTTGCAGGCTTTATTGCTTTTGATTTTTTAACACAATTGGTAGTTAAAGGTAGTTTTGCAAGGATAAGTTGTTTTGCCGTGAATGAGAATGCCCGCAGCAAAGGGGTTGGAAAATTATTGGAGGAACATTTTACAAATTTGGCCACAGAAAAAAAATGCGACCGGATAGAGGTGCATTGCCACTCGCGCCGGGTTGACGCGCATCGTTTTTATGAGCGCCAGGGTTACCATGAGTCGCCGAAGTATTTGATGAAATCGTTAATTGATTAAGGGATCCATGAACAATATACAAGTATTACTTTCTGCGGAAAGCCTGAATGCACAGGTCTGTATTGACTGGGTGATGTCGCCGGAATCTGGCGGAATAGATGTATTTATTGGTACTGTACGCAATGCTACCAAAGGCAAAGCAGTTTTAAAACTGGATTTTGAAGCTTATGAGCTTATGGCAATAAGCGAAATGGAAAAGATAGCCAACCAGGCATTTGAAAAATGGCCGGTACAGAAAGTATTGATCCATCACCGTACAGGCGAATTACAAGTTGGCGAAATACCGGTGATCATAGCTGTATCTGCCGCGCACCGGGAYGCTGCATTTGAGGCCTGCCGCTATATTATAGATACCCTTAAACAAACAGTCCCCATCTGGAAAAAAGAGGCTTTTGAAGATGGCGAGGTTTGGGTGGCGGCACATCCTTGATTGATTTCGGATTTGGGATTTACGATTTCGGATTTTATCGGTTAATAGGATAGTATTTTACCCACAGGAAACATATCATCGTCTGAATTCTCTACCCAGTGATCTCTAATAAAAATTAGATTATTGTTCTTTTTACATACCTCATTCACAACCTTCAAAAACTTGTCTTGCAGCTGTTTATTATTAATCCCAGCCACGATAGCATCATTATAAGAAGCTATGATTAGCTCAAAAAGATCAACTTGCAAGTGTTCATTAATAATATTATTGGTGAAGTAATCCATAAATTCATCAACCCTTTTAGCATCAGCATATTCTATTCCCCAATCCTGGTGGCGGTTATCACAATAAATATTTAAATCCCCGCACGCTTTTCTAAACTGGTTATCAATATCTATTTGCTCCACTTTATAAGATTTTTTATTATCTACCTATTCAGTATATGAACTCAACCCACCTTCCAGCGATAACACATCAGCCTCGGGAATCCTTTTCATGATCAGTTTTACAGCTTCAGCGCTTCTTTTGCCGGTTGAGCAATACAACACTTTAGTATTGGTACTGGTAAAGTATGGCATATCTTCTTCCAGCTCATCTAAAGGAATATGGGTGCCGCCTATATCATAGGCATCACGTTCCTGAATTGTACGTACGTCAATCAGTTCAATAGCATCATCTTCCTGCATACGCTTTTTAAGTTCTTCTGCAGATATGGTTAAAAAAGTAACCGTAGCAGCCAAATGCCTGATATGTGTTTTGGTGACCAACCCAATTTTAATAATACGGCTCTGCATGCTTTGGGCATCAAAAATTAATACTTTACCGGCAAGCAGATCGCCGGTTTTGGTAATGTATTTAATTACCTCGTTTGCCTGCATACTGCCTATAATACCCGCCAATGTAGGGATTACACCTCCTTCGGTACAATTAGGGATCTGGGTGGCATCCACGTCTGGGAAAAGATCGCGGTAATTGGGCGACCTTTGCCCATCCTTATTAAGTACATTCCATACTGCCACCTGGCCTTCAAACTGGTAAATAGCACCATAAACCAAGGGCTTCCCACTTAAAACACAGGCATCATTTAATAAATAACGGGTCTCGAAGTTGTCGGTGCCATCAACTACAATATCGTACCGGCTTACAATCTCTAAAACATTTGCCGAAGTGATCTTATCCCTATGAGGCGCCAGCTTTATACCCGGGTTTTGTTTTTGCAAACGCTGGCAGGCGAGCGTGGTTTTTTCCTTTCCAATATCCTCAGGCGTATACAAAACCTGGCGATGCAGATTACTTACAGATACCACATCAAAATCGGYGATGCCTATAGTACCAACCCCTGTTGATGTTAGGTATTGCGCAGCCGGGCAACCCAGCCCTCCTGCTCCTACTATCAGTACTTTTGCCTGCTGCAATAGCTGCTGTACGGCTTCGCTGAAACCAGGCAGGGCAATTTGGCAGCTATATCTCAGATCATCGGTATCCATTAGTTTGTGGCTGTTTTTTGGTGTATAACCCGTTTTATTCTTTCCAGTTCATCGGGCGTGTTCACATTGGTTAATGCCTCCGGCTCTGGCGGGTTTAGTAGTGTGATATCGGTATTGATGAGCACCTTACGCGGACAAGAATACCCCTGCGCCAAATAAGATAATAACACAGGGTAACTTTTTGGTTCCCAAATAGCAATAAGCGGTTCAGGAAATTCTGTAACAGGACTATGGTAGGCTGTCGCGATGGAAGAACTGTTACGCCAGGCCACTAAATTACGCAGGGTGCCCTCATCCATCAAAGGCAGATCGCAGGCAATAACCAGCCATGCACTATCCGGTTGTTCCCTGAATGCCGACAATATCGCCCCAAAGGGACCAAGCCCCGTAAAGGTGTCTTCCAGCGATGGGTATTGCTTATCTATTTCGCCTTGCTGACCGGGCCTGCAGGAAATAAAAACTTCGTTGCAGAAAGGCTTTAGCATATCTGCCATGTGGTAGCGCTGGGCCTTACCATGCCAGTTTACGTTCCCTTTATCAAAACCCATACGCAGGCTTTGTCCGCCCGCCAAAACCAATCCGTTTAGTACAGGTTTTACCTGCAGCAAATTGGTTTCAAAAAAAGCTATAATCCTTTCCCTGTCCGCTAATTTATAAACGGGAATCTGTTGCCAGTTGGGGATAGCCTCCTTTATAAAATCAAAAGGCTCGTCGCTGTAATCGGCTAATAAAAACAGCTGTACGTTGGTTAACTGTTCAACCCGTTTTTGTAGCGACGCCTTTTTATTAATATCGATAATAACAACCTGCGCGTTTGCCTGCTGGTGGTTACCGTTCACCAGTACCAGGTCGGCATTGGCAAATTGTTGTTTAAGCTGGTAAGGCATCAGGGGGTTTTGAAAGTTAAATTGCTGGTAGTTTACCTGGTCGGTATAATCCACAATAGCGCCACTTGCCAACCTGCCTGGCACCTGCGTAATATCATGATTGTGTGCAGTATCGGCATAAGCACATTTATAGCTTGCGGATAAAGCAGCTATTACATCGTCGGCCAGTAATTTTATTACTGTACATGGCCCGCCAACAATTGCCCACTCGTTTCTTCCAAAATTCCCGGTGGAGGGCCTTGCCAGTTTGGCGTGTTTTTTATGCTTGCCTTCGGGATTATGCTCTTTTAAAATCACGTTTACCTCCTGTTTTTGCTATCAGTTTGGTTTCTTTTATCACAATATCATGGCTCATGGCCTTGCACATATCATAAACGGTAAGCGCCGCTACAGAGGCCCCAACAAGTGCTTCCATCTCGATACCCGTTTTGGCAGTAATGCTCGCGGTGCATTCAATCACAATTTCCTGTTGCTCATTTACCTTAACAGTAACCTGGCAATTATCCATACCCAAAGGGTGACAAAGCGGAATCAGCTCGCCGGTTTTTTTGGCGGCCATGATGCCTGCAATTATCGCTGTTTGAAAAACAGGTCCTTTTTTGCTCATCAGGTCACCATCTGCCAGGTGCTGCAACACCTCATCGGGCAAAACAACAATAC
>NZ_JBFUKF010000236.1:0-7755 GCF_056400985.1 Mucilaginibacter sp. P4_G9
CCCACCGACGGCCTTGGTGAAGTAGCGATTGAACCACATTTAGGCAATTTTGGAGTGATATTAGTGGTGAGATACCCCACCTAACGGAAAAATCGCGGTTGAATACCTCCATAAACCAACCCCTACATTCGTATTTAGCCAATATTAAAAAACTATAAATAAACAAAATGCCAAATTTTTATTGATATGAAAAAGTCTTTTTCCCTTTTATATTTTTTGTTGATTTTTTCAATCACCRCTTTCGCTCAGCAAAGAGTTAATATCCCGAGGAAAGATGTTCCGCTTGATTCCATCCAGCTTAGCGATCCTTGTATCCTCGCAGACGCTAAAACTACCATGTATTACATGACTGGTACCGGCGGCATGCTCTGGAAAAGCAAAGATCTCAAATTGTGGGACGGCCCTTTCCAGCTTACAAAGACCGATCCCCAGTCCTGGATGGGGCCTCGCCCAATGATCTGGGCTGCGGAATTACATGAGTATAAGGGCAAGTATTATTACTTTGCTACCTTCACTAACCGTGACGTCAAGATTGACACTGTAAAAGGTAATGTCATAGAACGCCGCGCATCTCATATTCTGGTCAGCGATCAGCCGGATGGGCCTTATGTGCCAATGCAGGACGCTACTTATTTGCCCGCTAACAAACCAACGCTGGACGGAACATTTTGGGTGGACAAAGACGGAAAGCCTTATATGATATATTGCTATGAATGGTTACAGAACTGGAACGGGACTATCGAGAAAATAGAACTGAAACCTGATTTGAGCGGCTCAGTGGGAACTGGGAAAGTATTATTCCATGCCAGCGATTCTCCATGGAGCAGGGAAAGGGATGAAAATGGGAATGTCCGTCCCAATAAGGTTACAGACGGCCCCTACGTGTTCCGTACCCAAACAGGACGCCTGGGTATGATCTGGACGAGTTGGGTGTATGACGTTTATACGCAAGGCGTGGCCTATTCTTCAAGCGGTACGCTCGACGGCCCCTGGATACAGGAGAAAGAACCTATTACCCCGCCTAATTTCGGACATGGCATGCTATTCAAAACATTCCAGGGCAAACTGTTGATGGCAGTACATAGTCACCAGAATATTAATGGCCGGTACCGCCGGATACCCCATTTGTTTGAAGCAGACGACTCTGGTGATAAGTTGATTGTGCATGGCCTTTATACTCCCTGAAGATTTGGAATACAGCTAGGGGAAATAAAAAACCACTGCCAGGAGTAGGTTTTTTATTGATAATCTCAAATCAAAAAAGCCTGTTTTCTTACGAAAACGGGCTTTTTTGATGGTATAGGTATATTTTTGCGCTATCTCTTACACCATCCAGTTGATCAGGAGATTTATAGTAATCCTAAAAGCTTAATTGCGGCTAAAAGGATCGATCAGTTTAATAGAACCATTCGCATTATGCTGCAGTTCGGTTACCTTAATATTTCTTAAGTGGGTTTTGCCCGATAGCTCGGTATCATGATAAAATATATACCACTTTCCTTTTATTTCGATTATAGAATGATGGGTGGTCCAGCCCTGAACCGGCTTCATGAAAACACCTTTATAAGTAAAAGGCCCTAGCGGACTGCTACCGGTAGCATAGCACAATAGGTGTGTATCACCGGTTGAATAGGTGAAATAATATTTACCGTCGTATTTGTGCATCCATGACCCTTCAAAAAAACGGCGGTTATGGTCTTTGGTCAGCAAAGGTTTACCCAGGCTATCCAAAATAACCACGTCCTTTACTTTACCATCAAAATTCTTCATATCAGGCTTAAGCAAAGCCACCTTGCAACTGATGGCAGGCGAATCCTCTTGTTTCGAATCAGTTTTTGAACCGTCGGCCTCATATTTCCCGGTTATCCATCGTTGCAATTGTCCACCCCAGATACCACCAAAATACATGTATGTTTTGCCGTCAGTATCGGTAAACACAGCAGGATCAATGCTGTAACTGCCTGCAATTGGTTCGGGATCAGCTTTAAAAGGACCTGCCGGATTGGCTGATGTGGCAACACCAATATGAAATACATCTTTTTTATCCTTAACCGGGAAATAAAGATAATAGGTGCCATTTTTATAAGCAGCATCAGGTGCCCATAATTGCCGGCCAGCCCATGGAATGTCTTTTATGTCGAGTCCTACCCCATTATCAGTAAGTTTACCGCCGATGCTGTCCATAGAAAGGATATGATAATCCTTCATCGCGAAGTGATCGCCGTTATCATTTTCGGGAATGCCCGCATCAATATCATGTGAGGGATAGATATAGATTTTACCATTAAATACATGGGCTGAGGGGTCGGCTGTGTAAATAGAGCTGATAAGGGGTTCCGCAAGGTATTTCACTTTCTTACTGGTGTCGGCCTTGCTGCTATCTGCATTATCGGCTTTTTTACCTGTTGAGGTACATGCGTTTAAAAAACATGCTAAAAATAAAGCAATGGTTAGTTTTGATGTTGTAAATGGATTGCTCATTGGCGGTTAATTTATGGTGATGATTAATTGGACATGTAATTATTCCCCCCTATTCCCGGCACAAAATAAAATTTCATGTCTTTGTAATAAGAAAGCGGGTGTTCGGGCTTGGGATAGTTATTATCAATTGGCATTTTCGAAAAGGTCTGGAAATATAACACACAAGCATCACGCCATCTGTTGGCTTCTGCGAGCTGAACATTCATAAGTTGTTTCACCGCTATATAGCGTTCATTATCTATCTTCCCTGGAATACTGTCCCATATCAAACCCATTTGTTTCACCGAGCCAGCGCCCGTGTAATAATGATTTACCAATTCATCCCACAATGATCTCCCCGATCGCATCTTATATGTCCATTTTAAGTGGTGAAACCATAAAATATATGCATCGGGACACGTTGCAAGATTTTCCCAATATGCTTTAACCTGCGGCGCATACTGTCCCAGTGCATCGCTGCCCGCGCTCGTACGGTCGAAGCCAATACCGGCAGAATCCGCCTTGTGATAGTATGTAGAATTCCAATCAGGCCGGCCGGCCTGGTCAACCCATGGCCCCGGCCCATAATGGGTTGAAAGTCCCATGATGTGATGTAGCCCAAGCGGTGTCATATAATTAACGGTATTCTCCCGCGACTGCAGCATTATTTTTTTAACAGGAGTTACAAAACCGGTATCGTTGGTAAATGTCATCCGGATCCAGTCGCCTACGATAATACCCGGCGATTGGTCCGGATTCCAGGCCAGCCTGCCAAAGGCATACCAGTTGGCTTGTGCAAAAGGATGCCCGCACCAGTTAAAGTCCGTACCGATATTGGCCACGCCCGCCATGCCTGTTATCAGCTTTTTGTTAAACCTGCCTGTTATCACATTTGATACCGTTGAGCCTTTGCCATGAGTATAAGTATCTGATTGCAGGCACTCGGCAAACAAAGGTGCTTCATAAACTAAATGAGTTGAAAAGCCTAAGTATTCCTGCGTTAACTGGAACTCCATCATCAAAGGTGTATTGGGCATAGCGCCAAACAAAGGATGAAAAGGTTCCCGGGGCTGGAAATCAACAGGCCCGTTTTTTACCTGAATAATCACGTTGTCCTTAAACTTACCATCAAAAGGTTTAAACTCATTGTAGGCCTGCTTCGAGCGGTCGTCAGGTACTTTATTATCATATACAAATGCGCGCCACATCACTATGCCCTTGTGCGGTGCCAATGCATCAGCAAGCATATTGGCTCCATCGACGTGGCTTCTGCCATAAGTTTGGGGACCAGGCTGCCCTTCGGAATTTGCCTTTACCAAAAAACCGCCAAAATCAGGGATGTAGCTATAAATCTCATTTACCTTATCTACCCACCATCTTTTCACTTCCGCATCAAGTGGGTCTGCTGTTTTTAAGCCTCCAAGCTCCACCGGACTGCTGAACTTTACGGATATATATATTTTAATGCCGTACAGCCTGAAAACATTAGCCAATGCCTGCAGCTTAAGCAAATATTGAGGGGATAAAATCAAAGCATCGGCATTAACGTTATTTACCACGGAACCATTTATGCCTACAGAAGCATTAGCCCGGGCATAATCAATATATCGCTGGTCGATAATTTGTGGCAGCTTGTGCCAGTTCCAGATGGATGAGCCAGCATAACCACGTTCAACAGTGCGGTTAAGATTATCCCAATGATCAAGTATGCGGTACATGATGCGGGGATGCTCCGAAACATCCAGGCTGTTTATTGACTGCCGGGTCTGGATCAGCTTTAAAAAATTAAAAACACCATACATAACGCCGGCATCTGTATTTGCCACTATTAATGTGCATTCCTTTTTGTTTACAGAAACGGTTTTCAGGAGGTATCCTTCATTTCCAATACTATCGGGAACAACTATTGCCCATGATTTTAGTGAAAGAGGTGTACCAACCACGAGTGTTTGACCATTGATTACAGCCTTACTATTTGTAGGCGCTATTGATAACATACTATTAAGGCCTGTTAATAGTTCCTCCTTTGCGGCCTTAAGCTGTGCTGAAGCAGCAGGAAATACGAGGTATTTTAATTGCCGGCTATAAAGCGCTGCCTTTTTTTGGTCGCTTATTTTATTATATTCAAGCCATAGCTTATATCCGTTATCAGCATGCGCATTATTTACCCATGCTGATAAAAGCAGCATCAGCAAACACGTATTTTTTAAAAAGTATTTGGCCATGGTGTTGTAAATTACGCTTTATGCCTGCGTCATGGCAGTTCAAAAAACGTTTAAAATGATTTAATTAAAGCTCATGAAAGAAACATCATAATCAATGCTCCAAAATACGGTTTATAAACAAATTATCTTTTATGCAATCGATTGTAAATATATGACCTTTATTTATATTAGCAATTTAAAACCAATTGTTTATAGATGCACAAGAGCACTATTTTTCTGCCATTGCTCTTTTAATACCCATTTCCAGTCCGCGAAGCTCGGCAAGCCCCTTTAGCCTTCCAATCACTGAGTAACCCGGATAGGTATTGTAGTTAAAATCATCGAGCAATTTATGCCCATGATCGGGCCTCATCGGGATTGCAACATCATCCCTACCCATATTTTCCCTGTTTATTTGCTCATTAATAATGGCTTTCATTACTTCATACATATCAACGCTGCCGTTCAAATGATCAGCCTCATAAAAGCTACCATCGTACTGGCGTGCTACATTACGCAGGTGCAGAAAATGAATATGACCGCCCAACTGTGAAATAATAAGCGGAATATCATTTTTAACCGAAGCTCCCAATGAACCCGTACAAAGTGTTACACCGCTGGCAATTGAAGGAAAGCAATTTACAATATCGGTTAAGTCCTGCAGTGATGAGGCTATACGTGGCAAACCCAATATCGGGAATGGCGGATCATCCGGGTGAATGCACATTTTTATACCCAGTTTTTCGGCAATCGGGATTATTGCCCGCAAAAAGTAGAAAAGGTTTTCCTTCAGCGCTATTGAGTCAATTCCACTATATTTATGTAGATGCTGCTTAAATTCATCAACTGTAAAAACCTCATCGGTGCCTGGCAAGCCGGCTAATATGGTATTGGTTAAAAGAGCTTTGTCGTCCTCGTTTAAACTATCTAAATATATTTTAGCGGCATTCTGCTGTTCGATGGAAAACTCATTGTATGCATTTTCCCGCTGTAAAATATACAAGTCAAAGGCAGCCAGGGCGGTTGCGTTATACAACAAAGCCGAAGCGCCGTTACTCAACCTGTAATCGAGATGGGTACGTGTCCAGTCTAATACCGGCATAAAGTTGTAGCATATGATGTAAACCCCTTCCGCGGCTAAATTTTCGAGGGTTTTAATGTAATTGCCTATGTAAAAATCCCGTTCGGGTGTACCTGTTTTTATACTTTCATGAATATTCACGCTCTCCACAACCAGCCATTTAAAACCAGCTTCATGGACAATAGCATGCCGCTGCCTTATGCTGTCGGTACTCCATACATCGCCGCATGGAATATGATGAAGGGCCGTTACTATTCCTGAAGCCCCGGTTTGTTTGATAGCTGCCAATGTAACCGGATCATCGGGCCCAAACCACCTGAAGGTTTGCTCTAAATCATGTATCATATCTTAAATAAAATTGAGAAATAAAGTTATGCAATCGGTTGCCAAAAAATAGGTAAATCGGTAATTAATTTTTACTTTTAGCCGTTAATCGTTTTTATAGTGGTACATTATGGTAACGCCGTTGCTATTTAAGCTATTAATTAAATTTTATGCCTGACAGTAAAAAAGAGCTCACAATATATGACATAGCCGAAAAACTTAAAGTTTCGGCAGCAACAGTTAGCAGGGCGCTTAAAGATCATCCAAGGGTTAATAAAAACACCAAAAGGATGATTATCAAGGCGGCCGAAGAAATGGGTTATCGCTCCAATTCTTTCGCCAGTAATTTAAGGAAAAAGAACAGCAATATAATTGGAGTTATAGTACCAAGACTAAACAGCAGCTTCATGGCCGATGTAATTGCCGGCATTGAGAAGGTAGTGAATGACAATAATTATAACCTCATTATCAGTCAATCGTTGGAGACAATGAAGAAAGAAGCAAACAATGCCGGGGCTATGCTAAATAACCGTGTAGACGGCCTATTGGTTTCTTTAGCTTATGATACTACAAATATTGAACACTTTGAGCCATTTATAAAACGCAATATCCCGGTTATCTTTTTCGACAGGATCTTCGAGCACGGTCACTATCCACAGATCTATATAGATAACTTTAGGGCCGCCTATGAAATCACCAGCCATCTTATTGAACAGGGCTGTAAAAGAATAGTGCATATTACCGGCAACCAGTTGCGAAATGTTTATTCGGAAAGACTGAGGGGTTACAAAGCCGCGCTTGAAAAACACCATATTGAATTTGAGGACCAGCTACTGATAATTAACGATCTGACCGCCCGGGAATCGGTTGCCGCTGCCGAAGCAATACTAAAGATGAATCCCCTACCCGACGGAATATTCGCCGTTAATGATGTTTGTGCTGTAAGTTGCATACAGGTACTTAAAAAGGGCGGTATAAAAATCCCGGAAGATATAGCTGTTGCTGGTTTTAATAATGATCCTTTATGTTGCGTAATTGAACCCAATTTAACAACTGTTAACTATAGGGGATACGAAATGGGCGAGGCTGCCGCTAACATGCTGATTAACCACCTGGTGAATAAACACGACCTGCAACAAACCCATAGCCTTATTTTAAGGTCGGAACTGATCGTGCGCCAATCTTCCCTCAGGAAGAAATTATAATTAGCCCACATGAACTATATTAAATGACAACACCGAAAACAAAACTTGCCATAGTTACAGGCGGCGCTTCGGGCCTGGGGCTCGCGACTACTAAAAAATTTATTGAAAATAATATCCGCACCATTATTATTGGCCGCGATGAAAAAAAGATGGCCGATGCTGCGAAACAATTTGGCGGGCTTTGCAGCTATAAGCAATATGACCTGGGCATAACCTCTGGCATCCCCCAATTAATTTCGGAGATTGAACAAGAATTTGGCACACCCGATATATTAGTAAATAACGCTGGCATCAACCTCAAAAAATCTTTTACTGATGTTAGCGACCAGGAATTTCAGCAAATAATACAAACTAACCTTATTTCGGTATTTGCAATGAGCCGGGAGGTTGTTAAAGCGATGCTCGTTGCCGGCAGGGGAAGCATTGTGAACATCAGCTCGATGGCCGCACAATATGGCATACCATATGTAATAGCCTATAC
>NZ_JBFUKF010000237.1:0-7750 GCF_056400985.1 Mucilaginibacter sp. P4_G9
ACAGAAAGCTTGTCAATATTAGCTTAATACTTTTCATATTCCCTTTCATAAGCTACCTGTAACGTTAAAAATTCCTGTAAACGGTCTAAAGCCGACATTCTTGCCACTTGTAATTCTTTAATACCGTTGAGCACAGATGGCAGATCACCCGTATTTTGATCATAAGCGAGCAATGCTGTTTTATAAGCATTTTGCAGCGCCGGAATGATGTTTTGCTGATAGTTTTTCAGCTGCCTTTTTTTACTGCTCATATCTGTTCTTAAACCGGCTAATAGCCCTTGGGCCTGGTTGAGTATAGCTGATCTTTTCTGTTGTAATTCCTCCCCTTCGTAACGGATACCTTTTAGATTGGCCTTGTATTCTTTAGAAGCCCAGGGGACAATGGGTATGGTAACAGAGCCCATTAAAACATATTGATTGGCATATCCGCCGTAACTGAGCATGTGCGCCGCCTGGATGCCAAAGTCGGGTTTACGCTTGCTGTATTCCATTTTGGCATTTAATTGCTGCAATTCAATGTTTCGGCTTATGCCTTTAATATCACTGCGGTTTGTTGTAAGGGCCGCGGTATCAATAATAGCCGATTCATAATCTTTCAACACGATATTAGTATCCACCATAAATACAGTTTGTTTATCCTTGTTCATCAGGGTATTCAGCATGATATTCTTTTGGCTGATCTCATTATTCAGCTGTTCGCGGGTATTATCCAGTTCATACAAGTCTGCTTTGGCTTTGTAAATATTGCTTAGCTTTTCTTTACCGTATGTTAGCCGGATATTGGCATCCTTGAGCATATATTCAAAAAGGCTTTGTGTACGCTGCAATAATGCCAGCTTCTTTTCCAGTACCACCCGTTCGTAATAATATTGCTTTGCCTGGGCGACGAGCTGGTTTTTCAGGTAATTTTTGTCCTCTGCCGTTACCTTCGACATCCCTTTCATATAAGCCTCCTTAGTCCGCAGCTTGGCCGGGTTGGTGAACATTTGCTCGCCACTTATCATAAAAGAGCCCATATTTGGATTTGCCTGGTAAGGTGTTTGATATTGCCCTGCGCTAATCTTTGGTGCATCCAGGCTTTTGGCGCCGGTTGCATAAGCATCCTGAGAGCTGATTTTAGCATCATATGCCTGCAAGGCCGGGTTAACAACAATTTGTGCCAGGACACTATCCAGCGGTAATCGTTGTGCCTGTGCTGTTATGCAGCCAAGGCAGATCAGCAGGGTATATATAATTTGATGTTTCGTTTTCATGATATTATTCCTTTACCTCAAATACTTCCAGCCTGCCATATTTTTTTAGTTCGTATTCCTTTACCATCAAAAAGATTAGCGGGGTAACCAGTAAAATATGCGTGGAAGAAGTTAACACACCGCCAATCATCGGCAGTACAATTGGCAGCATCACATCGCTGCCGGTTCCTGTTGCCCAAAGCACAGGCACCAAGCCAAATAGGGCTACACAAACGGTCATGAGCTTGGGCCTTAGGCGTTTTACCGCGCCGTTCATTACATAAACCCGCAGGTCTTCCCTGGTAATGGTTTCTTTTGAATTTCCTTTTAAGGCAACCAGTTGCTGCATGGCATCGTTCAAATAAATTACCATAACTATACCGGTTTCCACAGCAATACCGAACAGGGCAATAAAGCCCACGGCTACTGCAACTGATAAATGCACGCCAAAAAAATAAACCATGTAAGCCCCACCGATAAGTGCAAACGGAATACTGATAAGGCTAAAAAATGCTTCGCGGATAGAATGAAATGCAAAGTACAGGCAGGCGAATATGATAATGAGCACCACCGGTAAAATTAATTTCAGCGTATGTTCTGCGCGGATCAGGTTTTCATACTGACCGCTCCATTCGATGAAATATCCTTTGGGTAAAGATTTAACCATCGTATTTAATCTGTTCTGTGCTTCCTGCACGGTACTTCCCAAGTCCCGGTCACGAACATTGAACAATACGGTGCCGCGTAATAAGGCATTTTCAGACTGGATCATAGCCGGGCCATCGCCGATCCTGATATCGGCAACAGAGGATAATGGAACAGGGCCGTAAGATGGTGTTTGTACCAGTGTACGTTTAATCTCGTCTAAATTGCTCCTGTAATCCTGCGCCAAACGCAGGTTTACGCTGAAGCGTCTGCGCCCTTCAATGGTTGGGGTAAGGTTCATGCCGCCCAGGGCGCTTTCTACCACCTGGTTTACATCATCTACACTTAACCCATACCTGCCAATGGCATCTTTATTCACCTGTATGTCCAGGTATTTGCCGCCTGTAATGGGGTCAACATACAGATCTTTTACCCCATTGATACCCAACAAAGCCTGCTTCATTTGGTTGGATAAGGCATAAATAGTATCCAGGTTTTGCCCGTATACCTTCAATCCAACATCGGTACGGATACCCGTTGAAAGCATATTGATACGATTGATGATTGGCTGTGTCCAGCCGTTCACTACGCCGGGGATCTGTAGCTTGGCATTCAACTCATTAACGATGTCTTCCTTTTTAATTCCCTTGCGCCATTCGCTGGCAGGTTTTAATAGGATAATGGTTTCTACCATGCTGATGGGCGAATTATCGGTAGCTGTATTGGCACGTCCGGCTTTGCCCAAAACGTTTTTTACCTCGGGGATGCTTTTAATGATCCTGTCCTGTACCTGCAAAAGCTGCTTTGCTTCGGAGTTGGAAATATCCGGTAAGGTAACCGGCATAAACAGGATAGTACCTTCGTCAAGCGGCGGCATAAATTCGCTGCCTAAACTCAATAACAGCGGTATGCTGATGAGTAATGCAATTACGTTAACGCCTATGGTGGTTTTGCGCCACGTAACGCACCAGTTTAATATTGGGCTGTATAACTTTTCCAGTGTACGGTTCAGTGGGTTATGCTCGTCTGTTCTTAATTTATCTTTCAGAAAAAAGGAGATCAGCACAGGTGCCAGTGTAACCGCAAGGATTGCATCAATAGCGAGGATGAATGTTTTAGTCCAGGCCAAAGGGCCAAACAGTTTACCTTCCTGGCCTTCCAGCAAGAATACCGGCAGGAATGACGCCACGATAATCAGCGTAGAAAAGAACACGCCCCGGCCAACCTGTTTGCAGGATGCTTCTATGATTTTAATTCGTTCTCCTGCGGTCATGATCTTTCTTTTTCTTGTGCAATGGATAAATTCCGGTGCGAGTTCTCGACCATCACAATGCCGTTATCTACTATCACCCCAATGGCTAAGGCGATGCCCGTTAATGACATGATATTGGATGATATGCCAAAAGCGTTAAGCAGTATAAAGCTGGTAGCAATGGTAATAGGTATCTGTATAATAATACCAAGGGCGCTTCGCCAGCTAAACAGGAACAGGATAACAATAATGGATACCGTAATCATTTCCTCAATCAGCGTACGTTTCACGGAACCAATGGCATTTTCTATCAGCTCGCTACGGTCATAGGCGATCCTGAATTTCACACCCGGAGGTAAGCCTTTTTGGATGTCGTTCATTTTATCCTTAACCGCATGGATCACCTTATCGGCATTTTCTCCATACCGCATCACCACAATTCCGCCAACGGCTTCGCCTTCACCATTCTGGTCAAAAATTCCTAAGCGTTCATCGCCGCCCATTTGAACAGTGGCAATATCTTTTACCCTTACCGGGACAGTTTTAATAACGCCGACGGAAATATTCTCCACATCGGGTAACGACTTGATATAACCCAGGCCGCGAACGATATAACCTGTACCATTCATTTCAAACTTGCGGCCTCCTACATCATTGTTATTGCTTTTTACGGCTTTAAGCACCTGCGATAAGGGAATATTGTAATAGTTGAGTTTATGCGGGTCGATATTGATCTGGTATTGCTTTTGAAAGCCGCCGAATGAGGCCACTTCACTAACGCCGGATACTGTTTGCAGCCCCAGTTTAATATACCAGTCTTGCAAGGCCCGCTGTTCGCCAAGGTCAATCCCTTTTGCATCCAGCGTGTACCACAAAATATGGCCTACCCCGGTTCCGTCCGGCCCTAATGTTGGTGTAATACCTTCCGGCAGTAAACGCTGTGCATAGTTAAGCCGTTCCAGTACCCGGCTTCGCGCCCAATACACATCGGCTTTATCCTCAAAAACAACATAAACAAAGCTCATCCCAAACATGGAGGTAGCGCGTATGGCTTTTACTTTTGGAATGCCCTGTAAATTACTCACCAACGGGTAAGTTACCTGGTCTTCCATAATCTGCGGGCTGCGGCCCTGCCATTCGGTGAATACGATCACCTGGTTATCCGAAAGATCGGGTATGGCATCAATGGGGTTTTCTTTAACCGCGTAGGCTCCCCAGGAAAAAAGAGCAATCGCGATAAGCAAAACAATATACCTGTTTTTTAAAGACAGGGTAATAAGTTGATTAATCATCTTAATGGTTTTGATAATCCCGGTGCTTATGCACCGGGATTAAATGAATTACATTTTCATTGGTGCAGCTTTCTTTTTAGCAGGTTCCTTTTTTACTAAAGTCATCCCGCATTTAGGGCATTTTCCGGGTTTATCGCTCAACACCTCCGGGTGCATGGCGCAGGTGTATTGTACTTTAACTGGCTTAACCTTTTTGGTTTTAGTGGTGTCGGCAACCGCCGTAGGTGAGTGGGACGCAAATACGGTTGCAGCCGAAAATAAAATGGCCATAGCAATCAGCATTACTTTTTTCATGATTATAAAAAATTAGAAATGGATAAATGGCGCAAGACATTATAAGCCTGCGCATTGATTATAAATTAAGATGATGAATTTTAATATAAAGATTAGCCGGATTACAGATTGTAAAGGCTAAAGAGAAAAGATACAGGTCAGATCCTGTAAGTACAGTTGCGGGTATAAATAGGTGTATCACTGCTACCCGGAGGGGCATTGCTTTGATAACTGGTATTTTGATTATGATCGTTAACAATAACTACCGGATTCCATGAATTGAAAGATGGCAGAATTACAGGTGATAACTCATTAAAAACAAAAGAATCGGCACTAACATGCGTATCCTTGATCTTAAAAGATTGGTTTTCGTTTCTACAGCAGTTATCGCTTTTTAACGATTTTTGATCCTGCTTATCAGTTGCGCCATAGATCAGGGTGACAGAAGCCAACTTACCGCAGCAATAAAAACGGTTAACCCCAATACCCACACATGATAAAAGGTAAATGGCCGTTAATATAATGAGTGCGGTACGTTTCATACATCGAATATACTTACTTTAATTAAAAAATAATATAATTCAATGGGTTAAGGCTAAGATTTTACTTTTAACAAGCTTGTATTTATAACTGCAACAACAGCGCTATCGGCCTCCATATAGTTCCAGTTGCCGGACATAAAACCTTTGCAAAAAGACAACCTGGCTTTACTTTTTTATATAATATTATTGTTGTTTTAACACTTATGTTTATTGGAAATTAACATGGGGTATAAAGAGTCATTTGCTTCATTATATAATCATATGAGGTTTAAACGGGTTGTTTTTGGCGTATTTTTTTTCAGTGATAAAAAAATGAAAATTTTTTGTCTGAAAATATAATTGTTCTTTATACATTTATAAAATAAATAAACCCCTGGTAAAGATCGGGGCAAACCAAAATAAACTTAATGACGCTATTTCTTTAGCGTGCTAAAACAACCTATTGATAAATGAAAAAAGTAACTTTTATTTCCATTGCACTATCGTGCTTTTTTATTGCAGAGCGCCTAAATGCGCAAACTGTTAAATTAACATTGGATCTGGGCAAAGATGGGGTAGATGTAAGTTCGAAATTATATGGTTTAATGACAGAGGAGATCAATCACTCCTATGATGGCGGGTTGTATGCAGAGCTGATAAGGAACCGGGTTTTTAAAGACAACCCTAAAGCGCCTGATAATTGGGCAGTTGTGGAATACGGAGGCGGAAAAGGAAATATTCAGTTGGATGAAAAGCAAGCCATTAACGCTTCACTAAGTACCTGTTTAAAGCTTGATGTGACCAAAGATGGCGGACGGGTTGGCATAGCGAACGAAGGTTACTGGGGAATACCGGTAAAGCCACAAACCACCTATAAAGCTTCGTTTTATGCTAAAGCTACAGATGAGGCTGCCGGACCTTTAACTGTAAGCATTGAAAGTAATGACGGTACAGTAACCTATGCTTCGGCGCCTGTTACATTAAATAAAGGCGAATGGAAAAAGTACGAGGTACAATTAAGCACCGGTAATAATATTAAACCAACCTTACAAGCCCGTTTTGTGATCTCTGCCAGCCATACGGGCACCTACTGGTTTAACCTGGTTTCATTATTTCCGCCTACTTACAATAATCGCCCTAATGGCAACAGGACCGATATTATGCAATTGATGGCAGATATGAAGCCTACGTTTCTGCGGTTCCCGGGAGGTAATTACCTGGAAGGCGACTGGTTTTCTACCCGTTTTCCGTGGAAAAATACGTTAGGGAAGCTTGAGGAACGCCCAGGACATGCAGGTTGCTGGAGTTACCGTTCATCAGATGGGATGGGTTTGCTGGAGTTTTTAGAATGGTGTGAAGATTTGAAAATGGAACCCTTACTGGCAGTTTATGCCGGCTATACGCTTAAAGGAGACCATATTGATGCCGGTCCGTTTTTAAAGCCATTTGTTGACGATGCCTTAGAAGAGATTGAATATGTGACCGGTGATGTGAACACCAAATGGGGAGCAAAGCGTGCACAGGATGGGCATCCCGAACCATTTAAGCTCACGTATATTGAAGTGGGCAACGAGGATGGTTTTGACAAATCGGGAAGTTACGATGGTCGTTTTGCCCAGTTTTATGATGCAATAAAAGCAAAGTATCCGCAATTACAGATCATTTCGACAATAGGCGGAAGGGATCCCCTTGGTGCAAGATTTGAAATTAAAAGCCGCAAACCGGAGGTGATTGATGAACATTATTACCGTAACGCATGGGAGATGGAGCAAGATGCAGCTCATTATGATAATTATGACCGCAACGGCCCAAAGATATTTGTTGGCGAATGGGCAACACGTGAGGGAAGTCCTACAACCAATCTGAATGCAGCATTAGGAGACGCGGCCTGGATGACCGGCATGGAACGCAACTCCGATCATGTGGTTATGTCATGCTATGCACCGCTTTTCGTAAATGTTAGTCCGGGAGCTATGCAGTGGAAGTCTGATTTGATAGGTTATGATGCTATTGCAAGTTTTGGCTCACCATCATATTATGCGCAAAAAATGTTCAGTAATTACCTGGGCAATAAAGTTGTGCAGGTAAGCGGAGAGAATATCCCTACGCAAACCAATAAATCGGCAAAAGATAAAAATGCAGCTATACCGGCATTATTTTATGTTGCTACTAAAGATAGCAAAACCGGGTCTGTGTATCTTAAGGTGGTAAATGCATCGGGTAAAGCCCAGTCTGTTACAATTGATATGAAAGGTGCCGGAAAAGTATCCGGAAACGGAACGCTTATTGTATTAAAGGGGAATAGTCCTGAAGATACCAATAGCATAACCGAACCGGAAAAAATAGTGCCTGTAAGTAAAAAGATCAAGGGGATAGGTAAAACATTTACGCGGGTTTTTGATGCATACTCTGTCAACGTACTACAGGTACAAACCAGGTAAGGTTTTATTTAAATCCCTCAATATACACTAACCGTAATCAGAACAAAAACAAGCAAGATCGACGGTTCATCAAAAGTTATACAATGAGTTGTGC